>NZ_JACJTV010000026.1 GCF_014698845.1 Coleofasciculus sp. FACHB-1120
TGTTTGACAATGAATATGATTTAGCCCTGGCTGTGATGGAGGGCATGGAATCACGAAGTGAACAAGGTGGGTATACGATGGAGCGTTTTAGGTTTAAATCATCCTAGCTACTTAGTTCCTAAACTCTCGTTTTTGGGCTTGATGCGTCAAGACATCATCAAAGCGTTTGCACCATCTATCGAAGCAAGGGGGCATCGCGGCGGGAGTTGTCTCTTTCATTTCTCACATCCTAATGTGAAAAGTTTGCCACGCCTGTATTATACCTTTTTTAACTTGTATTTTTCGTTTAAGTACCGTTAACTAATGCAGATCCAATTCCTCTGCGCCCGTGTGTAGGCTCAACATCGATTTGTTGGAGGTAAAGTGTGGCATCCACCTCTTGAGTAATGGCATACCCCGCAACCATGTCATGCGGGTCAACAGCAACCCAAACCTGCCCTGCTTTAAACCGTTGCTGCACAACATCTAAGGGCAGTGGGGCAGCATTCACCAAGAATGAATAGGGTGTATCGAGGAACAGCTTTGCGGCTGACAATTCAATGGCAGACAACAGAGTTAGTTCTTCAAAACGAGCAGAGCGGATTTGATATCCTGCTTTCAGGATTTTCATGCATAGTTCGTAGCAATGATTACTCCTACCTTAGCGGCTCATTGCCCAAAGGCTATGTTTGTTTATTGCCCAGGATCTAACCAGTGATGCTATTCCCTAACATCACTCAAGATGGTAGGTGGTTACTTGAGTTTATTAGAGAGGTTGCACGTTGTGAAAACTGTAGAGTTGTAGCACTTTTATCAGGCTTGGAACGCACAGATACTCATCGCTTTTATCAAAAGCAAATGAACTATGACAAACCCAGCTACGTGTTCAAGAAAACTTTGTTATGGGCTTTACGACATCAAGATTGCCAGAACGATCAGACTAATCAAACAACTGAATTGAATCGCCAAGCTAAATACCCGTAACCTTGGATCGGCACCCCCAATGTGAACGATGGAGTGCAAAAGTCGGAACGTGATATAAACGCTGACCAGCAGATCGACGATACCTCCGGAAACCTCTCGTACTATCAAAAGAAAAACGACTCCTAAATACAGAGGCAGATTTTCGATCAGGTTAGCCTGGACTCGAAATAACCGCCACATCAAGCTGTCATCATTGATCACCCCGAAATCTTTGGGGCTACCTCCTGCCGCTAAGTGCCGAATTCTCACAGCAAGTAAGAGAACAACAACTGCGATCGTCCAAACTATAAAAGTTACTAATCCCCAAAGCGGAACAGTCATCTCATTTAACATTTGCATCTTCCTCGCCAATAAGTGGTAGCTAATCCCAACCAGCAACCAATCCAGTCCAACCCCCATCTATGACCAGTTCTTCTCCCAGCACAAACGATGCCTCATCGCTGGCTAAAAATAGCACTGCTAGAGCAATCTCTTCTGGCTGTCCAAAACGTTTTAGAGGAACTGACTGCTGAAGTTTTGTGGTCACTTGCTCCAACTGTTCTTGAGAAATTCCGGTTTTGCTGATAATGGAGGTTTTCACTGGACCTGGACTCACTGCATTGACTCGAATGCTGCGTTCAAGCAGTTCGGCAGCTAACACGCGAACTAGAGAGCGTAGCGCTGCTTTGGAGGCAGCATAAATGCCTGAATAGGGCATACCCATCTGATTGTTGATCGACGTGTTGAAGACGATGCTGCTGTTTTCTGGCATCAAAGGAACAGCTTTCTGCACCGTAAACAATGCTCCTTTGAAGTTAATGTCCATCGTTTCGTTGATAAACGCCTCATCCACATCGAGTAATGGGCTGAATTTAGCAATCCCGGCGTTGACGAACAAAATGTCAAGCTTGCCCCATCGTTGTTTAATTTGAGTAAATGCCCTGTCTAAATCAGTGCCCGATCTCGCTTCTGCCCGAATTGCTAAAACCTCTGCACCGAGAGTTTTAGAAGCTTGCTCTAGCCGCTCTTGATTTTGACCCATGATTGCAACCTTAGCTCCTTCTTGCACAAAAAGTTGAGCTGTTGCAAACCCAATTCCACTGGTACCGCCTGTAATAAGAGCAACTTTTCCATCCAGTCGAGACATACGAACACCTTCTTCAATAGAATCTGACAACAGCTTAGAAAGCTTGCTGCTGAGGATGCTAGAAAAAAGTTGCGGGATTTTAGAACATTCTTGCGATCAGGCTTGCTGAAATTGTTTCGGGGTTACACCTAAGCTCTGCTTGAAACAGCGCGTGAAATGACTTTGATCGCAAAACCCGACTTGATTGGCAATCTCTGCAATGCTGAGTTGACTCTGTTGCAGTAGAAGTTTAGCTTTCTCAATCCGACACTGCAAAATGTATTGATGAGGCGTAGCTCCTAGGCTTTGCTTAAACAGTCGTAAGAAGTGATAGGGACTTATTTGGGCGATCGCTGCAAGCTCATCCAATTTTAAATCTTGCTGGAGATGGTCGTTGATATAGTCTTTTACCAGCGTGAACGTGACTTGAGATAACCCATTCGTATAACTTGAGAGTTTAGGACGAGTCGCACAATAGTTTCGGAGTAAATGAACGACTAATGCTGTTTTGAGGCTATCGACCAGCAAATGACTTCCCATTCCTCCGACCTCAGCTTCTGTTTTGAGGGTAGAGAAGACACTCTGGATGAACGCGTCCGATTCGCTCATAAACCGGGGTAGCAGTTCGATTTGGTCCGGGTTTACCCAGTCCTGCCCAACTTGTTTTAGGAGGGTTGGCTCTACTGCCAGAACCATAAATTGAGCCGGAGTATCCCAACTACAGGAATGAGTAATTCCTGCTGGAATAATCGCAATATTTCCAGAAGCCCGTCTTTCACGCAACCGTTTGCCATCGAGCGAGCGCGTACCGGGCGCATTCATGTTGGATGAGCCAAGCAAACCACAAGCCAGCACATGCATTGTGTGGTAATGTTCATCAGTTGCAAATGTCGGTTGTTGATGCAGTTCAAGATGTACACTATTCCAACCCAAACTTCTTAAGATAGCGGGTTTGGGAACAATTCGATCCGATGCGCTCTCCTGGCAATAATCCAATAGTTTGACAGACTGCTGTTGTTTTTCCATGACCTGTCACAGCTAAATGGATATCTTCAATTGTGCCTAATTTTTGCGTTTCCTGCGCTCAGAGAGTAGCGTAAGCATAGAAAGAGCAAGTCCTATTTTTAGCTTTACTTCTATAAATAAAAGGTGCTTCCTCTGGAGTTGGTTCCCCCAAGTTGGGAATCCAATTCAAATCAATAGCCACTTTTTGTTTTGCTTGTCGAATCCCATCAAGCAACCAGCTTTGAAACGGTTTGTTCAAATCTGATTTTGGAGTTGCCAAATGGCTTCCCTTAGCCATTCCTCGTCAACGGAATCAGCTATTCATCAACAGAGCGAAAAGCCAGTACAGCTAAAGATTTTAGCTGACTCTACTCTATGGATTACAACTTCCGTATTTCTAACCCTAACTTACATTTCCACTGGTTTGAGGTCTTCAGCTCCATAATTGATTCGCTTATTTTCCCCATCCGACTGCACCTTATGACACGCAAGGGTTTTGGTCTTTAGGGGAGGGGTTTTTTGATTCAATCGCAGATGGTTTGATGAGCTTAGGGAGGGAACCGCAAATGGTTTGGTGTAAACTCTCCGATATTGAGGAGAGTTATGTTTTCTGTTGTTGCAGAATTCTGCACGAAATTCGTCCTACTAAGTCTCCAGTAGAGTAGAGTATATACGCAAAACCATCTGCGATCGCGACTCAGCAACACCTGGCTTGCGATGTTAAGCGCTAGCTCTGTGGAACTTTGGGCAAAAGTTTCTTAGAATTTCAGGAACTTCCGCGAACATTTGGCAGATTTGATGGACGCACAGGAGGGGCAGCCGCCGCACCATAATTCACTCGGCAGCCGATATTAAATACGCTGGCTCCACACTCAAGTGGTACGACTTCGCCGCCTAGCATAGCGCTACAGCTAACATAACCATCATTGTTCGTGTCCTTAATCATGCACTCAATCGGTGTGGCACGCGCATGGCTAGACCAAGACCTCATACCCATTCCTGCAATCAAGTGCTGCCAAAAGAAACCGATAACAAACAAGCCAAAAACAACAGCAATGAGTGCCGTAGCGATGATCCCGACTCTGGTTTTCCAATTGCTGAGAATTCCTCCCGGCTTGAGTTGTGGAGAATTCTGTACGGTGGGAGCAGCATTGGTTTTTTCTGGTACTGGTTGAGTTTCAGACATGATAATGCTTCTTTACTCAGTAACCCGCCATTTTGAGTGGCTTACCTAAAGTCTACAAAATGGCGCAAAATAGTGGTGCGATGTAGAAAACCAAGTGGCAACAGAAGCAATCAAATTCTTTTGGGGATTTCTAGAGAGCGATCGCATCCCACTCTCATTTCTGCTGAGTGTAGGGAATCTCCACCCGCCACAAGCAGCTTTTCGCTTGGTTTCTTCTCCCCATCAGCCTTTTTGGCAGTCATCACCGGCGAATGCATCGTAACAATATCATTGGCTCATTCGCCGACAGAAAATTGAAATTTATCATTTCCAGGATGAGCGCTACATTTTAGTTCAACAGAGCCAATTTTTCCCTGGATTTGGCTTAAATGCCATCTTTACCGAGTCCATTTCTGATGCTTACCAATTAGGAGCTGGCGCGATTGATAAATTAAGCGATCGCTATCCTTGCCCTTGCCAATCCTGAAATGCGAGCGCTGCATTTTGCGTTGATGTTGGACGGGAGTAAATGTTGGTTTTCCTGGGTCAACTGAATCTACAATCAAGCCACTGCAAAGCCTGTATACTCCCGGATTTTGGGATGGCGAAACCCAAGTACAATATCTTCTTTAGGAACGCCTGCTTCTAGTAAATCGGTAGCAATACCTTCTTCGGTATCATCATATTGAATCCAGATTTTATCATCAATTAAATCTAGGTGAATCGGCGTAGTGTGTAGATACTTGTCGTCATTCCAGCCAATATCCAAGACTAAGTATCGTCCTCGTTCATCATCAAATAGAACTTGAGAGTTATAATTGTCAGGCAGGGAAGCTCGATATTGGGCGTGTTCTTGTAGTATTTTTTTAATGATGTCTCGGTAGTTCAATCGGGTATCCATTGCGCGATCGCCTCACTTTCATCATCAAAGACAATTAACCTAATAATTTGGTTCTTTAGCAGAACTTGTCCTAATTCTATGGTAAATACGCTGTTGAAGGTAGGACTAGAAACGGCAAGATAGAGAATTCGCTCTATACCCATTTCGTTAAGGATTTGGCGATAAAGGACATACTGCCCCAAAGCTTGCTCCAAATCCTTGACATCAGACTGTCCCACAAAACTCTTGACTTCAACAACAATTTTTTGGAGTCCTTTTTCGGCACTAATGAGACGTTCTGCACCGAGGTCAGCAGATAAGCGCTTCTTGCCTATTTGCAATGGAAATGGATCGTGGGTAATTGTCCAGCCATCCTTTTCTAAAGCACGCTTAACTGTATCGTGGTAGATGTCTCGCCTTGCCATGCTGAATTTATAGGGTTTGCTATCTTCGTCGCTTAGTGCGATCGCGCCATTTGGCGTTGATGTTGAACAGAGTGGATGTTGGTTTTTCTGGCGTCAACCCAACCTACGGCGATGAACAATCACACTATCAAGATTTGGCAGCGGTTGTGAAAGGAAATGGAGTAAGAAGCTTCTGCGTTACTCACGGCAGTCCTGAGAGTGTGATGTTAGCCCCCTGACGGATTGATGTCTTGTATACAATGAATTTATCTTGGAACGAAACGATGTGTCGAGACACATCGTTTCGTTCCCCCCCTCTTGAGAGAGTGAAGCAGTATTGAGGTTCAAAAATGGGCAAGAAGACATTTGATGCTCTTATAGCGGCGTGGTTTTGATTTAGAGACAGCTTATCGCCTTTCAGAAGCTGGACATTCATTCAATTCCCTTAAAACCTCAGATGTAAACAAACTACGTTCTCTAAATATTCCAGAGGAACTAATCAACATAATTTTACGGGAAAAACGCCCACCAATTCCTCCAAACATACTGCATACAGTTCTCTATCAAAGTCGTCGGACTTGCTGTATATGTCGTGATAGAAGTAAAGGGATCATTGTTCACCATATTCACGAATATAGTGTTTCACGGAGTCATGCTGAAGATAATTTAGTAGTTCTTTGCCTTAACTGTCATGGTGAAGCACATACAAAGAGAGAACTTCAGATCAACTTAACTCCAGAGGGACTACGCAAATCTAAGAAACTCTGGTTAGAGCAGGTTAAGGAAGAGGATAAGCGTGCAGTTGTCAGTACGAATCCAGAATCTTCATATCAATTTATGAAGCAGCTTGCAGATTCAGTAGAGATCGTTACAACACCAGTGATGAGCCTACAGTTTGCTGACCATGATACTCGTCAAGAGCTTGGTAACTCAATTAAGCTGTCGTCGATTTCGTATGTTGAGCCAGTCACCCCACTACCTGACACTAAAGTAATGCAATGGCGAGAGATCGGTGGCATTAATAGCTTGAGAGTTGGAACGCCAGAGCCATTAGTCCGCACTAACTACTGGCGAGAAAAGGAAGAATATATCCGACTCACGAGCCTTCTTAGACCCGTTGCATTCGTAATTCACAACCAGAGTAGCACCTTTGTTCAGGGAGTACGAGTTGAAATTATAGGGAGTTCTTCTAGTGGTATCACTGTGACTGATGAACTACCCGATGATCCACCCTACCGTTGTTTTGACGTAATTCCTACCTAATAGATATATTGCTCTCCTCAGCTTGCAACGAGAGCCTCAAACGGAAGTGGTGTATCACAGCAGTCAATGGACACTCACCGTTCACTTTGGGAATGTTCAGCCTAAGTCGTATGTCTGGGCAGATGAACCATTCTACATTGGCTCTAGTGCAGAGGAGTCTCTTGAGCTAGAGGCTGTTATCTATGCTGACAACCTGCCTAATCCTCAAAAAGTGAAACTCACCATTGAGTTCGAGATTGAAAACAGGCTGGCTCTCACAATTAATGAGTTAGGAGTCGCGCAGAAATAACTTACCTGCTTAGTGCGCGATCGCTTGTTAAAATTCAACCCTCCTAGACCCACAGAACCCACTAGATATATTCTTCCTCGTCGCTGGTATCATTAATCCGATCGCTCCCCTGGTTCGCCTTGTGCGATCGCGCTCGATAAGTTTTGAGAGAATGAGGAGCGATCGCGCTCTGGTTAATCTTTCTTTTTTTTATCTTTTTTCTTTTCCTTTTCCTTTTCTTTTTCCTTGTGTTTTTTCTTTTTGTCTTTACCTTTAGTCTCTTCTGCTGCTCGTAAAATCAAATTCCGCGCTACAGTTTGGGTACCCGTATGCTCGTAGTAATTGGTTGACATATCCAGAAAAGCCGCTAGATAATCCAACTTACTATCAGCCGTATTCATAAATTGTTGTAAGTGCCCCAAAACATTTTCTTGCGTTAACCCGCGAGATGCAACAAAATTGCTCATCCAGCCGTTAACTGAGGCAAAACTCTCACCGATAAAGCCTAATTTACCAGCCGTAGTACCGCCAGGAATTGCACTATTGATACTCTGATAGGTGGTATTTCCTTCTAATTGCGAAGGATTGACCTGGCTAAGAATAGATTGAGCTTTGAGAATGAAGTTGGGACCAAGCGGAATCAATCCATCAACGGCAACTAGCGCAGCCATTCGCATTATGGATTCGTTGTGATAGTTTCCTAAAGAAGCTCTAAAGGCTTCGATGCTGGTAGGAATTCCGTGCAACCGGCAAAAGGCAATTAACTCGACAACCAGCTTTAGGGACAAATCAATCGCTTGTACGGTATCCGGTTTGGGAGTAAGCTGGTTTAGAAAATTCAGGAAGCTGATTTTCTCGCCTACTTTGTTTGCTAGCGCTGCTGCACCGATAGCGCTATCGGCACGGTCAATTGTTTGGTAAAGCCATAAGGTTTGTTGATAAACCTCCCTTGGATCGTTGTACAGCGCGATCGCTCTCTCGCCAATCTCCTCAATCAGGTCTCTGTCGCTAACACCTGTCACCGCACGGATGGTGTTTTCAAATCCAACGAAGTTTTGCCACTCACCAGGAACGACATAATCGAGCGATCGCAGCATATAAACGGTCATGCTGCTACTTGGCAGGTTATTCACTAATCTAGAAATAGATTGATTCACGAATTCAGATTCTTTTTCAAGTAGATGTCTATTTCTTTTTAGCCTAATTTTTAGGAAAAAGTGCTTTTTACAAAAAGTTGCAAAATCAAGGTGAACTTGCCAGCGCGATCGCCACAAAGCTAATATATTGGGTTGGGTGCTGGAAACTCAGCCTCTGTTTTGTTCAACTGCTGTCGGATTTCTAATTCCTTGCCGTTACTACCGTTGCTTAATCAATATTCGGAGTAAAAACCAAGCAATTGCAGCAAGGGGAAGGACAATACTCATACCAATGGCAGCCCCTTTCAAACGTTGTATCCAGAGTAGAGTTATTTTGATACCAAACACTGTCACCACAGTGTTTGTCCATTCTTCTAATTGATTAGGAGAACTGGTAGGAACCAGAACCATAATCGAAGTGAACAGTGCCATATAGAAAGCTAAAAACGCCGCTCCACCACCAACTAGTACCAGAATGACTTTTTTGAGTATCTGAAGAACTTCTTCCATAATCTAAATACTCGAAATGAATCGGAAATTCGTCACGTCTCCTACGATAGCGAAGATCGCACAAAAGCGATCGCGCTCTCCCAATTAACGGTCTGAGGGAGCAGAGAGCAGGTGAATAGCTCTTTTAGCGTAAGGATTTCTTCTTCTAAGAGCATTTAAGTCCAAAACAACAGGGTAGCGATGAAGTTGAGAAAGTGTGAAAATGCGATCGCCCCAGGTAGGCAAAAATTTCTCGGATATTCTCGGATATTCAGGATTAGCAAGCTTTTGATCGTACCTGATTTAAATGCTGAACAGCTTAGCGCAATCGGAGTCCAAAATGACACGGTCACTCTAGGGATCGTGGCTCTTTCATCCCCTTCCTGCTTGCTTTCAGGCTACTTCTCTCATTTTAATCTCCTCCGAGCGATAAAAGAGAGTTAGAAGTGGATAAGGTATTTGGCTCTAGAATTTTAGAACGGATTCCCGTTAATTGGGCTGAGTATCAAAAAATTGAGTATCGCATGGACAAAGATGGCAAAAATACGAAAACAGTTGTTGATGCTTCTGGCTCTAGCTGCACTAGCACTACCTCAGACATTGAAAAAGCTCTGGGAGCAGGGCAAACGTATCTAATTTCTAAAAATAAGTCAATGGATATTATTTTTGAAAATTAGATGCGTTTGCCGTGTTAGGGGATGCACTCTCTAGCTCAAGGATTGAGTTGTTTGCTAGGGAACACCACGATGGATGAGATTGTTGGAGTGCTGAAGTCGAAATTGCCAGATAAGCGAGCGTAAAGGAATTTTATGAGTCGAGGGTTGTTGTGAGTTTTTTTAGATAGTAGTAGAGTCTCGGAAGGAAATAGTTTATAGAAATGTGTTTATTAACTCTTGCAGTTGCCAAAGAGTTGGCAGTTCGACTGACATCTAGCTGGTGAGACTCATGGCAGCAGCTCTCAGCAGAACAGTCAGTTCCAGAAAAAGGGGGAAGTAGTAGCTAAAAGTGCAGTGTTTTGAAATCAATTAAGATGCTCAGATCAACGGTTATTACAAATTTCTGGTTTGGTGTTCTGGTGTTGTTAATCGGAGCCATGCCTGTCGCGGCAAGTTCTTCTTTTGATGCGACGAATGCAGCGCTTATCCGCGCCCAAACCTTAAATAGCCAGGGTGTACGGCAACTGGAAACTGGGCAAGCTGAAACGGCTCTAGAAACATGGAAACAGGCAGAAGCTGCCTATACAGCAGCAGGGGATGAAACGGGCAAACTGGGTAGTCAGCTGAATCAGGTGCAAGCCCTGCAAACTCTTGGACAATATCGTCGTGCAAAAAGCTTGTTAGAACAAATCGGTGTTCGATTGCACCCCCTACCAGATTCTCTACTGAAAGCCAGTAGCTTGCGAAGTTTAGGAATCGCCTTATTTAATGTGGGCGATTTGCAAGAAAGCCATAGGGTTTTACAGTCAAGTTTGCAGATTTCCCAACGCTTGAACGCAGATACAAGCAGTACGCTATTGGCTTTGGGCAATGTGGTAAGAGTGCGAAAGAATAATCCAAACGCGATCGCATCTGCAAACACGAACGCGATCGCGTTCTATCAACAAGCTGCCGCCGTTACACCAGATAATTTGATCCGGCTTCAAGCACAGTTGAATCTATTCAGTCTCTTAGTCAAAAACAATCAAACTCCACAGGCATTACCCTTATTACCTGAAATTCAATCCTTGTTGACAGATATATCGCCAAGTCGGGCTACGGTTTATGCTCAAGTGAATCTAGCAGAAAGCTTGATGAAATTAGGGGACAGGGAATCGGGAGTGAGGAGCGGGAACAACAACGTCCTGCTCCCTACTCCCTCTGTCGTCGCGCAACTCCTTGCCAACGCGATTCAACAAGCAAGAAGCCTGAACGATCCGAGAGCAGAAGCTTACGCATTAGGGCAACTCGGACATCTCTACGAAACATCGCGCCAATGGGCAGAGGCTGAACGTTTGACACAACAGGCACTACAAATAGCCCAATCGATTCAGGCGGATGACATAGCGGTTTCCTGGCAGTGGCAATTGGGGCGGATTCTGAAGCAGCAGGGACGGACTTCAGAGGCAATTGTTTCCTATAACCAGGCAGTTAAAACCCTCTCCGTGTTACGAGGCGATTTAGTGGCGATCAACCCGGAAGCTCAGTTTTCCTTTCGAGAACAAGTAGAACCTATCTATCGCCAACTCGTGCAATTGTTGTTGGAGAACAATCCAACGCAGGCAGACTTGCAACGGGCGCGATCGGTAATTGAAGCACTCCAGTTAGCCGAACTGAATAATTTCTTTCGAGAAGCTTGTCTGGATGCGAAACCTCAACAAATTGATCGGGTTGATCCCAATGCAGCGGTAATTTACTCGATTATTCTGCCCGATCGCCTTGCTGTCATTCTCTCACTACCTAACCAGCCTCTACGCTATCACTTCACAGAGCTGGCTTCAGATTCTGATGGAGGGGTAGGTGAAAGGAGCGGCAATCGTGAAGTTGACCGAGTCTTTGACGATCTCTTTGCCACACTCAACCCATTCATTACCAGTCAAGCACCGTTGCGTCCTCATCAACAATTATACAACTGGCTGATCCGTCCAATAGAAGCGGATTTAACTGAGAGCCAGGTTAAAACGGTGGTGTTTGTTTTGGATGGAGTTTTGCAGGGGATTCCGCTAGCGGCACTGCACGATGGTCAGCAGTATTTAATTGAAAAATACAGTCTGGCGGTGACGCCAGGATTGCAACTCTTACCACCCCAATCGCTGACTCCAGAACAGCTTGGAACGCTGGCAGGTGGATTGTCACAACCGCGTCAGGGGTTCTCAGCCCTGCCTGGTGTTGATCGAGAAATAGAGCAGGTTTCTACCCTTGTACCAACTATTGCCCTGCTGAATCAGGCTTTTACGCAAACGCAACTGGCAGAGCAACTGAAGTCTGCCCCATTCCCGATTGTGCATCTTGCCACCCACGGGCAATTCTCTTCACGGGCAGAAAACACTTTTCTGCTCACCTGGGACGGACGAATTCAGGTGAATGCTCTTGACCAACTGCTGGAGGCACGCGAGCGCCAAAATCGCCGTCCCATCGAAATCCTGATCTTGAGTGCCTGCCAAACGGCAGCGGGAGATAAACGCGCAGCACTGGGATTAGCAGGAGTGGCAGTGCGTTCGGGGGCACGCAGTACGATCGCCACTCTCTGGTCGGTACAAGACAACTCAACCGCAGAACTCATCACCCACTTCTACACTGCCTTGAAGCAACCTGGTATCACTCGTGCAGAAGCGCTGCGGCAAGCGCAACTATCCCTACTGCGATCGCCCGACTATCAGCATCCCTACTACTGGGCAGCGTTTGTCCTAGTTGGCAACTGGCGTTAGAGCCTCATCGCAAGGGTTCGTTTGCGATCGCTCCCAATCCTACACTGGGTTGCGTCAAAAAGTCTGACCAAATTCTTGCAAGGGCTGGGTCAACGGGTTGCCCTCGTCGCGCTTCCGCTAAGGCAGTCAGAGCCTCGTGCCAGATGCCCTGCTCCCCATACCAGGCGGCACGTTCTAAAGCTTTCTGTGGAGCGTTCATCTTGCTAGAGGGAACGACCCGCCGCACTGAAGCGGTCACAAACGGATCGTTGGGACTGGGGCGATCGCCACACACCAGCACCACTGCCCACTGATATGATTTGCCAACTTCTAAGGGAGGTGCCTTCTCATCTAGCGGAATCCCCACAATCCGTGGCTTTCCCGTAATTGGGACAAAGCGCTGAGAGTGCGATCGCGAACCCTCCTCTCTGACGCTCAACACCATCTGACGCGCCGACGTTTCTGGCAAATAAACCCAAAGGGTGGGACGCTCCGCCCAGGTTAAACCTTCTTGATTGCTGGGAACGAGGGCAGTAAGCGCCAGGGGTTCAGCCGCTGGACTATCTGGATTAGTTGGTGCATCTTGAGGACAATGGCGATCGTTCCGGGAACCGGCTCCCCGTGTATCCGGTGGTGGTCCATTATCTGAGGGTTTAAACAACACCTGTGTAATCGGGTTCTGTGCTTCCTTGGCGTCATGACCTAGAATCGGCGCAGTCTCTTTGGGAGCGGATTGCGCTAACGTAGATGCTGATTCAGCCAACAGCAAAAAACTGATAGCCATGAATGCGAACAACGGTTGAAGGCTCATAACCATTGGCTCCCTGGCAATGTTTCACACAATCATACAGTGAAACAAACTAATGTTGACAATCTGGATAGCGCCTAACAAACTCGATGCCACTTTGTTTAAGTTGTTGTTCGTCACGTATGGTTAAAAATAGTCAAATTCACAATCGTTTTGCAGGGATTCAAATGTCATGAGTGTGAGCAGCGATTTGCCCTTGCATCCCGTTTAGCGCTATCTTTTTGGGTTTGTACTAAGCTTTTTTCACAGTGACTGTGAACTGTTTAACAACCCATTCTCGATAGGCATAAGCAGCATTTAATCGGCGATCTTGGGGTTTCTCTTGTGCGATCGCATCTGCCAGAAGTGACAGCGGGTCAGAACCTCTATATCCCCGAAAGCCTGGAGGTGGAACAATTGGTCGATCTAGTGGAGGGAGTGCCAGTCCTCGGAGTTCAGCTTCGCCAAGCGTAGCAAATACCTTGATAATATCTGTACCTTTTTCGTATCCTTCGGGTAAAGTTACCGGAAAGGGAATCACTTCTCGGTGGGCTATTCCCGGTGAGATTTCTACAAACATCTCTTTATCAGGCTTAGGCCAACTTTGCTCAATCGCCCAATTGGATTGCAAGTCAAGGATAGCAACTTTGAGAGGATTGGAATACCCATTGATAATTTCCAAAAAAATCCATTCGCCTTCACTAAGAGTCGGATTCAGTGGATCGTCAAGAGGCTGAAATTTTTTCAACTGAGTGGGTGGCGGATCGATTCCTTCTGCATAATCATCCAGCTTCCCCAACCACTTAACTTGGAACTTCTCAATTAACGGCGAAGCTGAGTTGTAAAGTTCCTGAACGGCTCGGTATTTAGATAAATGTACTAACCGCCGAACTACCTTCTCAGTGGCTCTTGGCTCGTCAAACTTTATGAGCGGGTGAATATTGGGATAAGGAACTCCGGCTGCATCGCAAATTTCGTATTCTTCTCGATTATTCAATCCGACAAAATAGCCGAACTCTTCATCATCTGTTTCAGAGTTTGCAGTTTCATCAAAATTTAATTGGGCTAACTCTAACCAGCCTTGTCCAAAAACGTGTAAAGCTGGCTTGAGAGACTCCATTGCTTGGGTTTGTTTAGTATAAATTTCAGGAAGAAGTTTATTAGCGGGAAATTGGCTCAAACCTATCTCCTCTGGAGTAGCTTTCTGTTGATAAAACAAGCAAACTCTCCGAATTAATTGCGCTGGTGCTGACAACAGCACGGCTGGATCGCCTAGTGAAACTTCTCTTTTACCTTCTATGGGTTCAATTTTGCAGCTAGCTACCGTTGCATCATATTCAACTACTTCTACGATCGCTAGCCGAGAATCAGTTTGAGTAAAATCTCTCGTACCGATTGGATAGATAGCAAATCTCGCTCCTTTGCGAATTCCAGTTGCGATGCCTGCGTTAATTGTGATTTGATTTTTCGCCAAATCAACCTTTTGAATCGATAATGAATGGTGTATAGTAGTGCGATCGCTCTCAAAAACTAAACGGTCAGCTTCACCCAGCAGCATCGGTGTTTGCTGCGGAAATTGACTTTGGATTTTAGCTCGGATGCGATTGTAAAGGTCTGTATAAGTCAGTCCTGCATAGCCCTGTTCGAGAGAATCAAGAAGCCAGTAAGTGAGAGCGCCATGCTTTTGCTTAGAATTACCTCGATTAAAAGCGTCTTCAAAAGCCTTTTCACTCGGAGAACAAGCCGCTAAAAAAACGTAATCTCTAGCTTCAATTAAGCTACCAAAATGTAAGCTAGAGTTTCCACGAATTTTTAACTGTAAAGAATGCCAATTTTCTATCAGTTCTTCTGGAGAAGCAACTAGGCTTTCTGTTACCTGTGGGGTCTTGTCAATAACATCGTTTCCTCGAATTTTGGCATCGCCGCGAGTAGCTCCTCCAGAATGGCAACTGTCAAAAACAACGGTAGTAATTATGTTTTTATCGACCATTTGCTTTAACAGAAAAGCTAATTCTATATCGCGCAGATAGCAATTTATAGCTTGTCCAGAATCATCTAACTGCCCAATATCAACTGGAATTAAAGACTCGTCTATGCCCTCTTCACCTTTAATGTCAGGATAAGCCGTTTTGGATCGGCCCCCGTGACCAGAGTATTGGATGTAAACGCGATCGCCTGGTTGCGCTGTTGCTGTCAACGCTTTAAATTTTGTAACGATATTTTCGTAAGTTGGCCACTGTTCGGGCGGTTCTACAGGTTGTTTCAAAACCGGATTGGGATTGGAGGCGGTCAACTTCCAAATGTGATTCTCAGGTACGTTCAATCTTGTTTTGAGAAAGGCTTCAACAGCGTTGATATCATTGACCGCGCCTTGTAGGTTATCGTAGTAAGTGCCG
Source organism: Coleofasciculus sp. FACHB-1120 (assembly GCF_014698845.1). Taxonomy (NCBI): domain Bacteria; kingdom Bacillati; phylum Cyanobacteriota; class Cyanophyceae; order Coleofasciculales; family Coleofasciculaceae; genus Coleofasciculus; species Coleofasciculus sp. FACHB-1120. Next base: position 15,244 of record NZ_JACJTV010000026.1, read on the forward strand.
TCAGATAAACGATGGGGTAAATAGCAATTGATACCAATTAATAAAGCGTATGAATTTGGTTCTGACATGATTTTAATACTGACTCAGCGGCTTCTGGAAGCATACTTTTATTATTTTTATAAAAAAGGTGGCATTTTTTTCACTTTAAATGAGCTTAGAAATAATGCCACCTCTTTCCAGGTTTCCCACAAAAATTAACTCTGGAGGGGAAAAAGTGAAAGCAAAAACGGGTTAGGCAAAAACTCGACGAGACTCAAGCAGCTTTTCCCACCACTCATCTGCAAAACCTCTCACTCCCGCATTGGAATAGTCAATCTTTAAAGGAATCTCTTTACGTTCCGCACGCTTAGCTTTCTGCATCAGGTCAATGAAGATATCAAATTCATTTCTTTTGGGTAGCACAATACATCCCGAACTGCCAGGAACATTAGCATCAAAATGTACCCCAAACTCTGAGCGAGTATATCCATCATCTCGCCTGAATACTTCAGGCCATATTGGAAAGAAGTATCCCTCAACTCCTCGTGTCTCTAAAAAATAGCCATTTGTAGAAATCCTGGTAGGACCATTAACAATCATTTCCTCAGATGGGATTAAACCTTTACTACGTCTCCAGTGATCGTCTACACTTTGACAGCCAGATAACCCGCTGATTGCAACTGCCTCTAAAATCGTGTTACCGCTATCATCTAGGATTAAAAGGGAACCTTTTAACAAAGCAGATGACTTAGCACGAGAGAATTTGAAAATAGCGCTAGCTGGTAGAGCTTCACGAGGTTTAGCGTATTGAATTTCTAAAGGAATTTTATCAATCCCCTCTTTTTTCAAAGCAATCAATAAAGCGCGGAAACGATCGAAAGAGCCTGCATTGATAATCCCGATGCCTCCCGCAGTTCCCGGACTACCAGCATCGTTGTAAATTCTGAAGCTACCACGTTTCATTCCACCATCAGGATTCTCTAGAACTTGTGGCAAAATTGGAAAGCTCCAGCCATTGCTATCATCGGTTTCTACAGAGGCATCTTCTGTGCCAATAACTAAACCGTTTACGTCAGGAATTGGCCCATAAATTGGTCGCCACAGATGATTTGGACTTTGATATCCAGGACGACCCGTTGTTGCTACAGCATCAAAAATTTGATTTCCCTCAGCATCAAAGAGGAAAATATTGCCGAAAAGTAAGCCTGATGAATACTTCAGCTCCATTTTAAAAACAGCTTTGGCAGCTTCTTGGGGAAGAAATGGCTGTGGTAGAACTGACAAATCTTCACCGGAGTAATCTAAGTTCCAAGCTTCTCCTCGTTCACCTGCATTAGGCAACCGCCAGATTGAAGAACTCGGATAATCTTGGAGAAACTTTTGCAAGATATCAGCCGTTACCGGATTTTTTGTATCGGATTCCGAACCCCAAATAGGTAAGATTGGCTTCTTCAAACTGAACTTGTCGTGAGCCTTGAAAGCTTCCTGAACTTTATCCTCGTATTTCTCTGGTATCAATGTCCACTTTTCAAAATACATTTGTGGCATGGCAAAGTCGCAGAGGTCGTCCAACAATTTCCAAGGTATGTCTGGGTGATAGCTAGGATTGCCAAAACTGGTATAGCCTAACGTGCCTGATTTTACATAAGGGCGTAAAGCTTGCAGGAGTTGTTTAACATTCTCGTGGGTACTGGCATCTTCAGCTTCTTTTTCAATATCGAGAACGTAGCCATCTAATTGACACTCCATAGCTTGGCGAACTGCTTCGGCTTGAGCTTGGATGTTGGGGGTGCCATAGTGATAGCCCCAGCCGTAGACTTCAATGCCTGCTTTGTGAAATTGGGCAATATTAGCTGGAGTACATTGATTTGCCCAAAATAGGGGTGAACTCTTGCCGTCAAAGACTTTTAAATAGATGCGACGACAGTTAATTGTCTTCAATTGTTGTAAATAGTCTGACCGAAGTTTAGACAAATACCAAATCCATGCACCACAAGAATGTTGTGTCACAATTCCATCTCCTATTTAGTTGCAAAAAAATATGAAGGTGAAAATCTAGGCAGAAACTTCAAACACATCTCGAACGGAATTAGCTTTCACTCCCATCTCGGTTCTGAGTTCGATTTCATAGGTTCCGGGAGCAAGATTTTCTAAAGTCGCTTTCCAATGAGAGCCGTTTTCTTGCAAACTGACCTCTATGGGTTCGCTGTTTGAAGTTTTAGAGTTGATTCGAGCCACTAATTTCTCGCTTGATTCCTCTGCGTTGATTAAATCAGCACGAATCTCAACAGGTTCGTTGGGTAAATAAAAATCGTCAATTTCTAATCTCAAAGCAACAGGTTCTTTCTCTGTTGGAACTTGTTCCGGGCCTCTAATATTTGACGAATCGAATTGCATTTGCAACAGTCGCTCATAAATTTGTTCCAGTACCGCTTTGTTGGCTTGCAAAGCACCGTGATGTTCTGGGATAAAGGTGTTGTAGTAACCCATGTTGGACATTTCTAGAGGAATTGCCGACACACGGGGAACGGTGTCATCCCCATTAGCTAGATAATCTGGAATACCGGCCGGAGGAATGTTAGTGACTTGAAGTTTGCCATCTTTGAAAGTCGCTGACTGGTAGGTTAGCTGACCCGTACCCACAAAGGGAACAAGGACGTATCCGTGCTTTTCCCAATCCTTATCTTTGCGATTTGCTTCGGCTGAAGTGCGAATTTCTTCGTGAAATTTTCGGGCTGCTATTACACGAGATAAATCCAAGCCGGGGAGAAAATCAACTTCTGCTAGCCGAGAATACCCATCTGAAGTTTGCAACATGGGGTAGACGGGTAGTAGTTGATAAACTGAGGTGAAAGAGCGCAAGACGTGGGTAAAATCAACGAAAGCTTTTTTGTAGCCCTCGACAAGGGATGAAATTGCATTTACCGAACCTCGGTATGGCGTACCAAAGGTAAACAGTGCTTTGCAATCTCGCCATCCTCCCAAGACTTCGAGATAGTAGCGGCTGACTAAACCCCCCATGCTATGAGCGAGCAGGATAACTTGTGCATCTTCATAGCCAGATTGTTCTCGCCACTTTTGCAGTTTATCGTCGATAAATGCTTTGAGTTTTTTTGCAGAAACGCGGTTATCTCGCCGCCAGTCGTAGGGAAATTCGTAATAGTTGATTAAGTCTTGGTTATGGGGAGATGCTGGGTAAATTCTGAACTTACCGTTGAGGAGAAGCTCTCTTAACTTTGTATAACCGTCGATGACTTTGGCGAGTCCGGGTACAAGATAGAAATCTTGCATGACAGAGGTTGCGGTAATGCGATCGCCTAAATTATCAACGCTTGGCTCGTCGTTTTTCAGGAGCAGAGATTCCGGTGAATTCAGTGAATTCCAGAATGATTTGCCTGAAATTGCCCAGACATCCTGCCCGTTTTTTTGGAGGGTGCTGCCCATAATTCCGGGCAGTAAAACAATCATATCTTTAAAATCAATTGCTGACATAGATAAAACTCTCTCTTTATCTTTTAGATCACTATTTTGCTAGTTCATTTGAGGAATTCATATTTTTGGAATTCATCGTATCGTCACTAGCAGTAATATGGTCACGTATTTGTTTCCATGTCCAACCTTTAGCAAAATATTCTGTATAGAAATTTAATTCATTAGGGGTGGCATTTCTATTTAATAGTTGTTGATAATTTTGGTTGATAATGTAATTTGCTTCTTCGCTAGCAGCAATATGAGCGCGTATTTGTTTCCATGTCCAACCTTCAGTTAATCTATTAGTATAATAATTGATACCATCAGAATCAGCATTGCGCTTCAATATTTGTTGGTAAATTTTATGAAGCATAATTTGAGCCTTTGGACTTTGAGCAACAGATTCTCTAACTTGATATAAAGTTGCATTTTCTTCGTTTAAATCTAAAAAAAGTTGATAAAACTTTATTTCGCTTAAAGTAGCTTCTCTCTTTAAAACTTCTTTATAGATTTTCTGGATATTTTTTTCATGATTATTACTTAAATTTAGCAATCCTATATCGTTTTCTTTTTTAGAAATATTATTGCACAGGTTTTTTTTCTCAATCATTCGAGGATTGTTCTTTAAATAGTCATGCATCCAGTTGCAAGCATATTTTATTAAATTATCTAAGTCTAAATCAAACAAAATTAGCTCTCTATTTCCTCTAACAGCAGCAATAATTCTGCCATTGGGACTAAAGTTAACGCTAGAAAAATTGCCATTTATTAAAGTTATTGGTTGCTGATTATGTTGACTCCAAAATTTAATTCCTGCTCCAAGTCCAGCAGAAGCGATTGTTTCATTATCGGGACTAAAAGCAACTTTTTTAACATAGGAATTATTACCCATAAAAGTTTTAATATTATCACCATTTAAATTCCAAAGCCTCACTGTACTATCTTGACTTCCAGAGGCTATTTTTTGTCCATCTGAGCTAAAGGCTATACTACTTATCTCTCCTTTATGACCTATAAAATCGCTAAAAGTTTGATTAGTCAAATCTCCAAATTTAATTATTCTATCTTCTTCACTTATAAATGCCATTTTTTTGCCGTCATTTGGAGATACAATCAAGTTGTTTATTCTTTGGGAATTTTTATTTTCATAAAAAACTTCTGTTTTTTGGCTCTTTAAATTCCAAGCTATAATTTTATTGCCACTATTATAAAAAATTATATCGTTTTTAAAATTAAAACTCATGCTATCTATTGCCTTAGAAACAGATTTAAGTTTATGATTCTCGGAATTGGCTAGCTCCTGTACTTTTATATTGTCACCATCAGCTAAAGCAATAAGTTGATTATCATAACTAAATATTAAATTTTTTACGGAGTCTGTATTATTAATAAAAGATTTAATTAGAAAATTACTTTTAGGGCTATCAAAATCCCATATCCTAACAATATTATCGGAGCTAATGACAGCTATATTATTACCGTCTGGACTAAAACTAACTTCTTTGACTCCATGTATATTATCTGCAAGAGTCAGGCGCTTATGTGGAATAACGCTCCAAATTCTGACTGTACCGTCCCAACTTCCAGAAACAATTTTTTGATCATCTGGACTAAAATTAGCACTCGATACTGGACCTTGATGTCCATGTATAGTGCTAAGTAGCTTCCCCTCTAAATTCCACAATTTAATTGTTTCATCATGACTAGCAGAAGCAATGATTTGACCGTTATGGCTAAAACTTACAGTCTCTACTCTTCCTTGATGTTTATGTTCAAAAGTAGTAATTAGATGACCATCTAATGCCCACAATTTAATTTTTCCCTCCTCATCTCCAGAAGCAATGATTTGACCATTGGGGCTAAAACTAACACTCCAAACAGGGCTACTATGCTCACCAAGAACCCGAAATTGCCAATTATTTGCGTTCCATATATTAATTTTTCCACCCTCGCCAGCAGAGGCAATTAGTTGACCATTTGGGCTAAAAGTTACACTGTACACTTTTGAATCGTCTTCAAGAGTTTTGATTAGATTACCATCTGGCTTCCACACCTTGATAGTTTTGTCATGGCTACCGGATGCAATCAGCTTCCCATCTTGACTAAAATTGACAGTTACTACCTTGTCTGTATGAGATCTAAAAGTTTTAATAAGCAGACGCTCTGCAACCCTCCAAATTTTGACTGTTTTATCATCACCAGCCGAAGCAATTAGCGTCCCGTTATTGTTAAAATCCATTCCCCATACATTTGTTTCTAAAGCATTATTGCTATGAATTAAAGCGCCAAATTGCTTACCATTTGCTTGCCATAACTTAACAGTCCCATCATCGCTACTAGATGCAATTAAGTTACTATTAGAACTAAACTTAGCAACTTTAACATATTTTTCATGCCCTACTAATTGATTTTTTTCTCGAATTCCATAGATACTTTTTTCTAAAGCAACTATTACTTCAAGTGGAGCTTTCATTTTCAGGTTTTTAAGTATTATTGCTGACTCTAGGCTTGTTATCATTGCATCTAGTTTTTGGTTTTCATTTAAACGTATCTGTGAAGACTGGACTAGAGCTTCACTCTGAGATATAGAGCTTTTTCTAAACTGCAATAAAGCGGCAAATATCAAAATTAATGCTATACTCAAAAATCCAAGCGTTATAAAAATAGTTCGACGATTTTGCCGCTCACGTCGTCCTAAGCTCAAATCAATAAATTTATTTTCGTTTTGACTAAAGCCACCTAAAACCTGATTAAATGTTGAGTTTTGCCTCAGTTCTAAAACCTGCTCTAACTTTGACCCACTCCATAGTTCATCCTCAGATTTCTTAGTTTTCCACAGATTCATGTCGTGGTTGAGTCGATTGCGAATTGCAATAGATTCTCGATTTTCCTTAATCCAAGTATTTAAGGTTGTCCAAGAAGTTAGTAAAATTTCATGGGCAATATCTATCGTTGATTCTTGTAATTCAAGGGAAAGGTCACTCACTAACAATTTTTCATCAATCAGCTTTGCCAGTACCCGCTGCTCTAACTCATCATTAAATAGTGACTTCGCTGCCCTTCTGCGGACAGGTTTCCATTCGCCTCCCGACGCCACATCCTCGCCAATATCAACCAACTTCAGGAAGATTCTTTGCGTTGCCAGTTTCTCCTCTGGTAACAGCAACTCATAAATCGTATCAACGTGCTTTTGTAACGCTCCCTGAACACCTCCTAACTGACGATAGGTACTTATATTTAATGTTTGGTCTTGAATCGACCCAGTTTTAACTTCTGTTTCCCACAGCAAATCGAGGGTGTATTGTAATAAAGGCAAATAGCCTGCTTGTCCCTGAATATCTTTAATGATTTCATCAACTAATCCTGATTCAAACACAACGCCATGATGAGCAGCAGGCTGTTCAATTGCCAACCGTAATTCATCGAGTTGCATTTCTGCAATCATCGGGCGATGTTTATCGGTTACTTTCACCAGTTTGGGATACGGACTTAATTTATCTAGGAAATCTGCCCGCATCGTGGCGATGAGTTTGACGGAGTTCTGCTTGGTTTTATTCAATTGCACCAAGCTGTTGATAAACAGGTCGCGTTTCTCACTCAGAGTAGTAGTAAATAGCTCTTCAAATTGGTCGATTGCAATCAACCAATACTCATCGGGTTGTTTGAGTTGGGTAATGACTCGCTGGAGGGCATCGGCTTTAGCTTCCCTGGCAATTTGAGCGTCAGCTTGCTTATATTTACTTAGTAAACTGGCATATAAGGAGTCAAATGGGTCGCGATCCGGCTTGAACACGATTTTGACGAAACGAGAACCCCATTTTTGAGATAACCAAGGAACTAAACCCGCTCGCACCACTGAAGATTTACCACTCCCACTCGCGCCCAAGAGTAAAATCAGATTGGTTTGTTCGAGTTCATTAACTAAGCCAGTTAAAAATTGATCTCGCCCAAAAAATAGGTCTTTATCTTCACAATCAAAGTTTTTTAAACCCTTATAAGGTGAAGTTTGGATGAATTCACGATTTTTGATATCTTCAATAGAAGATTGGATAATTTCCGTATGATTAAAGGTAACAACGCTATGCTGAAATATATCGCGTTCTCCCTGAGCAATTAAGCTTTTTTCAATGCTAGCTTTGTCAATATTGAGTTTTTGCTGGGAAGAGTTCGGTGACGGTTCATTCATCCTATTTAATGATCCTGAAATAAATTTAGATAAATTTTCTTGATTTAGGCAATTAATAAAAGACTTTTTGCTGCTACTCCTAGCCAAGGAGCTAACTTAGTAAAAACGGGTTCTAATTTTTGCCAAATATTTACACCAGATTGGGCAGTTTCGTTGGCTTCTTTGAGAACTTTACTCAGTTTTTGCAAGTTTTTGACAGCAAAATCTTTATCAGGTTCATCCTCTTGAATTTCTTCGGAGATGGTTTCAACATGATTCAGGGCTTTTTGTTTGTATTTCTCCGGCAAATCTGAGCTGATGACAATTTGTTCAATTTGTTTAACTAATTCAAGAATTTCTGCAACGGTTAATGATTTCTCTAAGCTGCCGCTAGTAATTTGCTGGGTTTGCTTAATATCCCGTCCGGCTTGCCCGATTTGAGCATTAGAAATCTGCCCCCCGCTGAAGTTCATAGCTTGGGATGTGGTTTTTTGAGGGATAGGGGGAGAGAGTGCAATGGGGGGAGAGGGTGCGATCGCTTCTTTTGACTCTTCAGACTCTTTTATCCCAGAAAGAGAGTAGGCGCGAGGTCTGGCTTTGAGTTGAGGGGTTTCTGCTTCGGGAATTCCCTCTAAATCGATAGATGCACGACCAATTTCAAAACAGCGAGCGTAGGGTTCTCCTGCTCCCAGCGCATCGTAAAATCCGATGGAAAATTTGATAGCAGCTTCATCCCCAATGGGTCGATTCATACCAATAAGATAATCAATATATTCGTGAATGACTCGTGCTTGAATTTCGCTATAACAAGCATTGATTAAAACACACTCTATTTTAGTTTGGAATAGTTTAAATAGATGGGCTAAGGATTCGCTACTCACAAGTTTAGTTTGCCCTGAGTCATTTTCTAAAACGAGTCCTTCGGTTCCTACCCCATGCCCCGAAAAGTGAACAATCGCCGGTTGATAGTCTAATAAGGCACGTCGTAAGTCGTCCACTCGTACTGCTCCTTCGCTGACAATTTCAAAGCGATCGCGGTATTTTGCTCGTTTCAAAGTGGCTTGAATTTCTCTAACTTCGCGATCGAGGTGCAGCCTCGTGGTTCCCGGTGGATTAACAGATAAAATTAGAATTTTTTTCATGATTTTATTTCCATTTTTGCAAAATGTTCAAATAGCATCCGATGAATGACGATGTAGCCCCCCAACTTTTTATGAAAATATGTGTTCAGTTGCGTAGTTGAGGAACCGGGCATAATTCCAAGAAATATATTGACTGCAATAAATAATCAGTCTCAAAGTAAAGTGTTTAATACAAACTCCAATTTCTCCGAAAATTAATTTCACAGGTGCCCCAAAGATAGTTCTTCCAACAAATGTTGCAATTAAGTTGCTTGAATTTCATAATTTATTTTGGAGTGAATGGTGGCGATCGCAGTCCCTCACTATAGGCTGATCTTGCTTGGGGGGATTCGGTAATTGGACTTTGGCTTTACTCATCTCACTGAAACGGAGCATTACCAACTTGTAGAGTTTCAAGCATTTCCTTAGAAGGAAAAGTATCAGAATGAATAGTGTCAGCAGCACGGCCAAGAAAGTAAAATAAGTCCAATTCCCAGACATTTTGTCGAGGATATGCCAAGGCAGAATAAAAATAGCTAGATAGGTCAACTTATGTAGTTTTTTCCAATAGTTTTTAAGCGTTTTGACACTTTCGTCGTTGGAAGTTACTGTCAATATTGTGAAAATTCCTAAAGTGGTTATCCCTTGAAAATAATGAAGATAGGTATGCCAATCAAGTAAGTTGATATGTCTTTCAAAAATTAACAGAACTCCATGATTCGCACCTAAGCAAAAAGCAGCAACACCAAGATTGCGACGATATTTGAGGAGCCACATCAAGGATTTGTTGCGCTTGATGGCTGGAACAATAGCCTTGAGCAAACTGGGGAGTAAGGTGGCAATGTAGCACAGCAGTGCTAAAAATCCAAGAATATTGGCAAGTGGCGCAGGATTGAGAAAAATTCCAATCAAGATTGTGACGATGTAGCTAGCACAATACAAAGCTAAAAACATCAAAGCGTGTGGACGCATACCTGCCTCCTCTTATTTACAGTGGTAGAAGCGACAAACAGAACACAGCTAAGCCGTTTTACCCAAATCGCCATTTTGGATGGACGGATTTAGGGATAATCTAGGTCGTTAAAGCAGTAAATCTGATGCCAAAATCGCCCTAACGCCAGAATGAAACAGCCTTGAAAATAGAAGCACTACAGACTGAAGAACTTGAGTTACACAGACTTAATGCTGTCAACTTCCGTCCCCGGCTTAACTTGCTCACTACAGACAACGCGGAAATAATCTGCTCCACGATACTTGAGTCGGGCGATCGCTTGCGGTACAGGCTGTTTTTTGAGATACTGTCTGCGCCAAGGCACACCGCGATAAAAGCCAGCGATTTCTCCTTGTGTTGTTTCGAGATTAGAATGGCTTGATTGGTAGCAAATACCCCGATAGTGCATTTGCGTATTTTTAGCCTCCATACTGATTACATCCATCGGATGCTGATAGAGTAATTTCGAGACCGTAGCCTGGAGCGATCTCAAAGAAATGTCCATGTTTGTCTGACTGAGTGCAGATGGTTCAGAAGACGGATTTCCTTAAGTTGACCTACTTCGGCAAAAAAAACCTTCCGACCAGCAGGTATAACCCAACACAGCATTTTTGCTGGCATAGCCCCAATATTTGTAAATCTGTAAAGCTGACCTTTTAAACAGTGGAGAAAATGAGTTGAAGCATGAAACTTAACATCCTTGTGACTGCTTTCCACAGTCATGACTTCAACTAAACAGATACAGCGCGATCGCTGTCTTTACAGCAATTGCCCTGACTTCAAGATGAGCGTGACAAGATCAGCGATCGCTAACTGCCAAGCAACTCTCTAACTCAGTTTTATTAATGACACCTTAGCCAGTTGGAGGAGCAGAAAAAAGCGTTCGGTTTGCTCAAATTATCGAGCGTGGGTAGACTAAAACTGAAACGATCGCTCGAAGAAGGCATAGATGAATGCTCTTGCCCATAATCAACCTTGCTAGCACCTAGCTTAGGCTCACTGCGAAGTAGAGCAGCACCAGATAATGCAAGAGTTCCAACAGTGATTAAAGTCGCTGAAGCAGCAACTGCACCAATACGATTCAACATTGTGGAAAATTCCTTACGATGGATAGAGTCAAAGCCTTTACGGTTTCTGCACGAAACGGCTGTTGCTTTGATGCTTCTCATCTTGTCAGATCGTTTCAGTTCTTCAAATCCATAAAACTCATATAAAACCTCATACAAAACCTCATAAGCTTGCGATGAGGAACGTGTAACTATGGATACTTTATAGCGTTGATTGCTTCGTTGAGCAGGATGAAATATTTGAAGAAATGCAGTTTCTTCTTAATGGGTTGCTTGTAATATTAGAACCTCCGGTTGTAAAGCCAAGGATTTTCTGGTTGCATTAAGAGGGATTGCTACAACACCCTTTCGTTATTGACATTCCTGTCAGAGGGTTTTGCACATTGACGTAGCGATCGCCGAACTATTAGGGGATATCATCAGGAGGTGCAGCTTGGTTCAGCGATGGAGACGAGGCATCCGCTATTTGGCAACCATTGCAGCGTTAGCAGGAGCAAGTTTCTTTCCAGAATTGCCAAGTGCTGCCCAGCTGTTGCCAGATAATAGCCTAGGTGCGGAAAGCTCAATCATCACACCAAAGGACAATCTGCAAGGGCAACCGGCCGATTTGATTGAAGGGGGCGCACGTCGCGGCGGCAATTTATTCCACAGCTTTCAAGAATTTAATGTCGGCAACTTACAGCGGGTTTACTTTGCCAATCCTGCGGGAGTGGAGAATATTCTGTCGCGGGTAACGGGCACAAATCCCTCAAACATCCTGGGAACACTAGGCATATTGGGTAATGCCAATCTGTTTTTGATTAACCCCAACGGCATTGTGTTTGGTCCTAATGCCACTTTAGATTTGCATGGCTCATTTATGGCGAGTACAGCAAGTAGCATCCTGTTTGCAGATGGCACCGAGTTTAGTGCCGTTAATCCCTCAACTACTCCTTTACTGACCATCAGTGTGCCGAGCGGACTCCAGTTCAACGGTGGGGAAGGGGATATCGTTGTGCAAGCTGGTCAGATTCCGCCACCGAATAACCCGTTTACTGAAGTTGGCGATGCGGGACAGCTTCCGGGGGCTGCCCAAACGGTCAACAGCCCGACTTCCGGAGCAGCGTTTGATGCTATCTCTGGTAATCTAAGCAGTGACAGCGATGTGGATCTGTACCAACTTTTTCTAACCGAAGGGCAACCCTTCACAGCAAGTACAGTAGGTAGCACCGATATCAACACCCAGTTGTTCTTGTTCGATAGCAATGGCTTGGGCGTATCCGCTAACAACGACAGTGTGGGATTTCAATCCACCGTACCGTTGTATCAACCCTTTATCCCTGCTCTCTCCGGCACCTATTACCTGGGTATCTCTAGTTACCCGAACAGCCCCCGCAGTTCGCAAGGTTCCATTTTTAACGCTGTAGAGAATCCAAGTGGTCCCGGTGCAGGATTACCCCTCAATAGCTGGAATAAGATCCCTGGACCAACCATTCGCCCCAACACAGGGGCTTACAACATAACGCTCAATTCTCGCAGCGAAGGACTGCAAGTTCAGCCTGGTAGAACGCTGGCGCTGATAGGCGGTAATGTGAGGCTTGAAGGTGGAACAGTGCAAGCACCTGGTGGACGAGTAGAATTCGCTGGAGTGACAGGTTCGGGCCTTGTGGAATTGACACAACAGGGACAGGTTTTACGGTTGAACGTTCCTGATGGGCTGGCAAGGGCTGACGTTTCCTTCACTGAAAATGCCCTAGTGAATGTTAGTGCAGGGGGCGGGGGCAGTATTGCCATTCATGGCAAGAATGTGAATATGACAGCTAGCAGCTTGCTGGCAGGAATTGCCCTAGAATCGGGAACTGTTGGCTCACAAGCAGGAGGAATTGAAATCAATGCTGCGGAAGCAATTAACCTGGATGCCAGCAGTATCACGAATGATGTGGCGATCGGATCAACTGGGGATAGCGGCGGCCTCAACCTCACCGCAGGATCGTTCTCCGCGACTAATGGTGCAGGTCTCTATGCCAGGACTTACGGAACCGGAGATGCAGGCAATATTAATATTGTGACCCGCGATGCTGTTAGCTTCGACTATTCCCTCGCCGTCAGTGCAGTCGTACCCTCAGGACAAGGCCAGGGAGGAGACATCCGCATCTCAGCTGGCTCGGTGTCCGTAACAAATCTTGCACAATTGGCTGCTCTTTCACAAGGTGAAGGGGATGCTGGGAATGTGATAATTAATGCCCGTAATGCTGTCAACTTCGATGGTAGCGACGGTATGTATACCACTGCCGCCTTCAGTTCAATGGGAAATAGATCACCTGTAGTAGATACCGTAGTAGGGAAACCTAATGGCCAGGGTGGAGATGTTCGCATTACCGCAAGGTCTGTATCTGTGACTAACGGTGCAGGATTGTCTGCTAATACAGTTGGATTGGGGAATGCTGGGAATGTGATAATTACTGCCCGTGATACTGTCAACTTCGATGGTAAGAGTAAGGCACTTAGCAACGTAGAATCGACAGGAATTGGCGACGGAGGCAGTATCATGATTACCACTGGGGTGCTGCTGCTAACCAATGGTGCAGCACTAACCGTTAGTAGTAAAGGCGCAGGGCTTGCAGGCTCATTAACTGTTGATGCTGATGTGATTCGGCTTGACAATCAGGGGGAGATCAATGCTGACACGGTTAGCGGTGGGGGAAACATTAATTTGCGATCGCCTCTCCTACTATTACGTCGCAATAGCAGTATTACCACGACTGCCGAAGGCACTGCCACAGGTGGCAACATTAACGTTGATGCTGATTTCATTGTTTCACCTCCGAATGAGAATAACGACATTATTGCTAATGCTTTTGCAGGATCGGGTGGAAAAATTACGCTAACAGCCCAGAGTATCTTTGGTTTTGATTTCCGTACCCGTGAGGATTTACAACGCTTGCTCAACACCACCACTCCAACAGCACTCGATCCGCAAAGGTTGAAGACTAATGATGTCACTGCTTTTTCTCAGGCAAATCCGACGATCGATACAGGAACTGTAATTGTCCAAACCCTCGATGTTGATCCAACACGGGGAGTCACCGCATTGCCCACTGACTTCACCGATCCGGGCCAACTGATAGCCGCTACCTGTCCGGCAGATGAGGGAAGTTCGTTTGCCATTACAGGGCGGGGTGGTTTACCGGAAGACCCCCGACAGCCATTGATGGGGCAGGAGATTTGGCAGGATGAGCGAGGAGCGGGGGAAGATGGAGAAGTCAGGAAGGTAGAGAGAGGGCGGGGAGTGCCGATCGTTGAAGCGCAAGGTTGGATCGTCGATCGCACTGGCACGGTTGTTTTAGTCGCGCAGCAACCCCAAACCCAGCCATCAGGAGCGTTGATGCATCCGTCATGTGCATTGCCCAACATTTCACCCTAGTTGTCGATCGATCGCGGCCTGATGTTCTTTTGTTTCCGATTGCTTTAAGTACTCGATCGCAATGCGTCCAGCAGTGGGATAGTCTTGCCGTGCGTCTAACAGCAATACGAACGTGCGTTGAAACTGAAGGCGATCGCGTTGTTTATCGGTGACAATGATGATAGCGATCGCAGTTCCCCACAGCCCTAGTAGTGTCGGTACTACAGGTATCCACAAGCCAGACAACAAGGCTAAATAACCACCACCCATCAGTCCACCACTTGCTAACAAAATACCGATTGCCAGCTTCAACGGCGATCGAAACGACCAGCCTATTACTGCACCAACCCCAGACCACACCAGTACCCAGAGCCATTCGCTCGGCTCAGCCCAGACGCGAATCAGCGGTCGTCCATCCAGAGCGGCACTGATGATTTGACTGACAATATTGGCGTGGAGTGTCACCCCGTTAATCGGTTGCGCCGGATTGAACCAACCGCCATTGTAGGGAGTCCGGAAGCGATCTTTGATGCTTTCGGCAGTGTAGCCAATCAGAACAATGCGATCGCGGAACAGTTCGGCAGGAATCTGACGGTTCAGGACTTGCCGCAATGGAACAGTCAGAAAATTTGCCTCAGTTCCTCGAAAATTGAGCAAGATTTGGTAGCTCTGTCCGGCTGGAGCATTGACATAGCCCCCATCATTCGGTTCAAATTTCTCGAAAATGGCTTTCCCTAACTCAAATCGTCGCCCCGCTGAATCCAGTTGCTTCAAAGCGAGACCTTCAGCCGCTAAGTACGGCAGTGCTAGTTGTACTGCCAAACTATACTGTGATGTATTTTCAGCCCTAACAGACAATAATGCCCGACGCACTTTACCGTCGGCATCTTCAACCTGATCGGCAAATCCAACTTGTTGTTTTTGATTCAAAATTGGGGGTGGGGCAACCCGGTTCCCTACCACTTTCTCAATCCCAATTAGGTTCGGTGTGGATTGAAACACCTGCACTAAGTCTGCGTGTCCTGGCTCGACAGGTAAATCCCGATAGATATCCAGCCCAATGACTCGCGGTTTTTGCGTCTGAATGGTCTGAATTGCCTGCGCCAATACTCTGTCCGGCATCGGATGCCCGACTTGGGTAATGTCCTGCTCGTCGATCTCGACCATCACAATGCGGCGATCGATCAGTTCTAAAGGTCGCCAGCGCACAAACTGATCGAACAGACTCAATTCTAGTTCTTGCAGTAGTCCTAAACCACGGAGCAGCAAAAGGGGGATAGCGATACTCAACATCATGCCCGGTATCCAACACCAACCAATGCGGCGTTTTTGCACCTCTCGGCTGGCACGTTGTCGGGCAGTCGCTAACATCTGGCTTGCCTGTTCCACAGCTTCCAGGGCAGTTTGCGCTTCCCGTTTCGCCAGATCCTGACTCGCTCCCAAAAATTGATAATCCTCATGATTCAAGCTCTTGCCTAATGCCCACGTCAAGACATCTTGTAACGTCTGCCCCCGCAACAAATAGAATTCATCGCCTTTGCCAGAGGCGATCCACGCATCGAGAGATTTGGCATAGGGACGAAGTTGCGCCAGATGATGACATACCCAGTTCAGGTTAAATACGGCTTGATAAATGGGATTCTTAACCACCAATTGCCCTTGCTGCTTGATCGCTAGTCCGGAGAGCAAGAGTTCGATCTGTTCGCGGCTCCCATCGAAGTCCACTCCCTCATCCTTCAGGATCTGCTGATAGATGCCTAATAGTCTCCCCGTCAAGTGAGAATTATTGAGCAGGCGATCGCGAATGGTTCGCAAATGTTCGGGTTCATCCTGGAATTCCCACGCTTGAATCATAAATTTGTGAATCAGTTGTTCGATGTGTTCGCGATCCGTGATGGATTGAGACGGAATGGGATGCTCAACGAGCAGCTGACACACCTTTTGTATCAAGAAGGGCTGTCCACCCGTCCATATTAAGATTTCTCGTAGGGCACGCGACGGCTCGTGGACACAGCCAACTAGCCCCTGCGCCAACGGTTGGGCATCCGCTTGATACAACCCACACAGGTCGATTGCTCGACCAATATTAAATGGAGTTCTCTGATGATCGCTCATCAGATCGGATGGTGTAGCCACCCCCAAGAGCGCAAACGTCAGCCGTCGGTACTCAGGCTTCAAACTGCGACGGTTATAGCAGGCACGAATCAGTCCAAAAAAATCATTGAGCGAGAAATCCAGGCCTCGAATACTATCCACTTCATCCAGAAACAGCACCAGCTTGGGTCGAGGGTGTTCCTCGCTTTTAACTTCCACCAGCAAAATCTCTTCAATAAACTGCCCTAACCGTTGCACTGGAGATAGACCATCCCGCTCAGCCCACCACCGTTTCAGGTTTATTGTGCTGAATAAGTCAAATGCCTGCCACAGTTCGACGACAAATCCCTTGTACCACTGCTCTGGTGTCAGGGTTTCGCTACCAATACGGGATAGGTCGATCGCTCCACAACAAACGCCATCCTGTTGCAACTGATGCAATACCTGCACCATCAAGCTAGATTTACCCATTTGGCGAGCATTAAATACGTAACAAAATTGATCGCTACTTAAAGCTTGATAAAGGTCAGCATCCGCCTGCCGCCTCACATAGTAAGGATGGTCTTGACTCAGACTGCCACCAACCTGGTACTGATTCATACAGGAAACTTGGAACACTTAGATGCGGTTAGATGAACGTGTGGCAGAAGCAACTTGCCTACCCAAGGCGCTCCTGGGTTTGCGCCACAGAGACTTTATTGCGAAACCGTATCTAATTTTGAATGATTGCTGATGAGGAAGCACTTTCAAAACTGACACAATATCACTGCTTAATTGAATAGGTTGTGTTTCCGCATCAGGCAATCCTTAAATCTCATCAGATATCTCATAAAAATTTCATATTATGCTCTAAAATGCCTTCAGCCTATTCCTGCCTGCGGATTAATCTCTCATGAATGTTGACACCCTCTTTGAGAGCCTCAACCGCGAGTTAACTGCCAATCAGAGCCGTCCGCTCAATCCGGCAGAAACATTACTGTTACGCGGAATCTGGCAATATCAAACCTACAGCCAAATTGCAGAAGAGGTTGGGTATAGTCCTGGCTATTTGACCAATGTAGTTGCACCTGAACTTCTGCACCGGCTCTCAGATCTGATTGGGCAACGCCTGACGAAGAAAAATTGTCGTATTCTGCTGGAAGAGTATGCTATATCCCAATCTCATCCCAAACCACAGGGACGATCGCAACCCCTCATCTCGTCCCCTGGACTCAATCCGAACCAGGCGTTCACCCTAGCGTTTCCCAGTGGACCGATCGCGATCGACTCCCCGTTCTATATTGCGCGTCCGCCCATCGAATCACAAGTGTGTGACGAAATCTGCCTCCCAGGCGCACTGGTGCGTGTCAAAGCACCCAGGGAAATGGGAAAAACTTCGCTGCTTCTGCGCGTGTTGGATCGTGCCCAACAACAGGGATATCGCACTGTTTACCTGAATTTAGAGCAAATGGATCGAGCCATTTGTGCCGACCTGAATCGATTTCTCCGCAGTTTGTGTGCCAGTGTTACTCGTGAACTCCAACTTGAGCCAAAACTAGATGACTACTGGGATGAAGATATTGGCAGCAAAGTCAGTTGTACTTTGTACTTTCGGCAGCATCTATTAGAGGAAATTAAGACACCTTTGGTTCTCGCATTGGATGAACTCCACCAGATTTTTGAGTATCCTCAGATTGCCAAAGATGTTCTACCCCTGCTGCGCTCCTGGTATGAAGAGGCGAAACGAGTTCCAATTTGGCAAAATCTGCGGCTGATTATCGCTCACTCTACAGAAGTGTATGTCCCCCTGCAACTGAATCAGTCTCCTTTCAATGTAGGGTTGGCAACTCAACTCGTTGGATTCACGTTAGCTCAAGTGCAACAACTCGCCCAGTGTTACGGTCTGAACTGGAGCGATGGAGAATCAGCCAAACAACTGATGGCGATGGTTGGTGGACATCCGGTTCTCATCCATACGGCTCTCTATCATCTCAGCCGGGAAGAACAAACTCTGAGCCAACTCCTGGCAGCGGCTCCAACTCCTACGGGAATCTATCACCATCATTTACAGCGTCATTGGACAATCCTTAAACAACGACCGGATCTGCTCCAGGCATTTCAGGCTCTCCAGAGGACTCGCGAACTAATATATTTAGAATCAAGCCTTGCTCATCAGCTAAACAGCATGGGACTGATCGATCATTTTGGGGACAAAGTAACTGTAAGCTGCGAACTATATCGCCAGTATTTCTAAATGGGTGGTGCTAAATAAGTAATGATGCATTGTAATGATAAATGAAGTACCAGATAGCACCAATATGGTTATCTAATGACTTGGAAAACGACAAGGTTTTTTGGACTAAGCGAGAGACCTGCTGCCGCAAGATATTGTTGAATCGTTCAATGTAGGTAGTTTTGCCTGTTTCTTTTCCAACCGCTTGATGTCGTTTGCGGGTGTAGAACAGCCCCAGATGCTGCCCAAAAATCCGTATTGGCGACAGCGCATTGCCGATAGACCGCAGGCGGAGATTCCCACAATTTTCCTGCTACTGCTTCAGAGCGTGGGTCAATGTAAACGCCAACGATCTCACGAGTGTCTGCATCGAGAGCCAACCAGACCCATAATTAGCCAAGTTTCAACCTCCAGACAAGGTGAGCTGATGGTAGGTAGTCTAGAGTTTCAAGTAGACGGATGCGATTAAATGGAAGAGGTTTGTAGGTTGGGAAAATGCAATAAAACCCAACCCCTGCATGGGTTACGAAGAAAGCTAATCCATCCTAAAAATCATTAATCCGACCGACTTAAGATTCGGTTTTAGAGTTCAGGCGCTTGGAGATTTGGCTAATTATCCCACTGAGAATTGCGCCTCCCATGAGAATCCCAAGCGCTGGGGTAAACAAGGGTTGCCAAAGCTTGTACCACAAATCGAGACCGAGGGGAATGCCGACCGAGTGACCAAAAACAGCGATCGCGAGCCACCCAAAACTGAGCAAGACCAAGAATACATCTGCGACTAAAATCAGATTGAGCCAATTGAGGAGTTTATCTTTCATTAGAGTTCTTCAAATTTGTCCGAAAATTTTCGTTTAACAACGTTTGTTTGAGGTTGTTCATCCGCATCTGAAACATCGTCTCTAAACCCCAGCGGATCGCGGTACTGTCCAGAAACGGGTTCAGTTCAAAATTAATTACATCAACTAGGCGTGTCTCTGTCTCAGAAATGGGAATGAACTGATGAATATGTTCCCAGAATTGGAACGGGCCGCGCAATTGTTTATCAATAAATCTTCTCGGAGGTTCCCAGCGAGTAATTTGCACTTGCCAGTCGATTCCTATCTGCTCGAAAAGTTCTACCCGAATTGTAAAGCGCGTCCCTAAACCACAAATAATGTTTGAATCCAATACCCTGACTATTGGAAAGGGTAGAGAGATGCGTTCTAGCAGATGTACATCCTCATGAGTTTCCCAGACGGTTTCTATGGGGAGGGAGACGGTTTCGCTAACCTCAAAATGTTCCAATTCTCTTCACCACCCAAGTCGTTTGCTCGTTGGTAAATTTTTTCGCAATTAACGCTTCGGAATCGCCTGCTTTGAAATTTTATCAATTCCAAGACGTTTTTGATGAGTTTTGCTAAAAAATTAAAAATTAAAGAGATTTTTTTTAGGGTTTATATTACTCTGGGAATTTCTTAAGTTGAATATGGAATCGCTTCTTATACAACCTGAGAGGGGATGGTGGAGGCGATCGCCTCCACCATCCCCTCTCAAGCTAACAGATAAAGCAGACAGGCTAGATTAAGCTACGGTTGAATTAGACTTTCAGCACCCAGTCTTTGCGAGTATCAGCACTGACGAAGGATGCGGGAACGATCTCGATATCAACGCCCAGTGACTTGAAAGCGGCTCGAATTGCCGTCGCGTGGGCAGATTCATCGGAGCCAATGCTTGCGCCTGCGGTAATTAAGGCCGGGGTTTTTAGCTTCGCAATTTCTCTGGTATAAGCGATCGCTACCTCAGTCTCCAGAGCAAGTGCGAGTGAAGGCAATATTCACATCTGAGTCGATGTTGCCTTCTCCTGCCTTGATGTAGGAAGAGAGATCGTAGCTAGATTTTGCCATCATTGGGGTGGCACCCAAACTCTTCACCACCGATGCTAGAGTATCCCGATGCTTTTTGTGATCGGCTTGGTTGCGGAGTGCCAACGCCAAAACAGCTTTGCCCACATCGGTGTCACTCAGCTTAGTTGCCAGTCAAACAAGAAAGGTTGGGAGACGGTGAGCTTGACTGAGCCTCAACACCGTGTATAACAAGTAGTGGGATCGCCAATCAGCTACCCTTTCATAGATTTCGTATGCAGGCGGTCGTTCAACCCCAACCTGAAGGGTCTAGCGGTAATTTCAAAATTGTGGAAACTTTACTAGCTGAATGATTACCATCTTCTATTCAGATAAATTTCTTCAGCATGAAACCGGATATATGCATCCTGAACAGCCAGAGCGACTTACTGCTATTGTCGATAAATTGCGAAGCTCAACGATAGCCGAGCAAATCCAATGGGTGAGTCCTTCTAGCTCAAGAAATGTTATCCCAGCGATCGAACAAATTCATTCCTCTAATTACATTCAGGAAGTTCGTACTTATTCTGAGCGGGGTTGGGGGTGTTTTGAATCAACTCAAATCTCGCCTCAAAGCTTTGAGGTTGCTTGCCTTGCAGTCAGTGCTTGGTTAGATGGTATTGATGTGGTTTCGCAGTTAAAACGTCCAGCTTTCGTTCTGGCAAGACCACCTGGACATCATGCCCTCAAAGATGAAGGAATGGGTTTTTGTATTTTCTGCAATGCAGCGATCGCTGCCATTTACGCTCAATCCATCGGAATTCAGCGAGTTGGAATTCTTGATTGGGATGTACATCACGGGAATGGAACCCAAGCAGCCGTAGAAAATATTCCCAACATGGCTTTCTGTTCCATTCATCAATCACCTGGCTATCCCCGTACTGGAAAGCCTGATGAACGGGGTAAGTATAACAATGTCTTGAATCTTCCGATTGCTCCAGGCAGTAATATACAGGATTACTGTAAGTTATTCGAGGAGAGAGTCATTCCCTTTTTTAAAGATTTTTGTCCGGATATCTTAATCATCAGTGCTGGGTATGATGCGAATCAAACAGACTTACTTTCTAAAATCAATTTACAGCCCCAAGATTACAGCATCATCACTGATTATTGTTTAGAGATTACACCCAAAATATTATTTGGTTTAGAAGGCGGCTATGAATTGGAGAGCCTTTCTTCATCAGTACTTGAGACTGTCAAACGATGCGTAGACGCATTTGTATGATGACCTCCAATGGGCGAGGCTAATGGCTCAAAGCTTGGAATTGCTCGGAATTGATGCGCCCCGATTCGTACAGCGTTTCGGCAACTTCCCCCATTCTCAGGACAGAATGACCCCGATAGCCGTTTTCCTGAAGCCGATCTTTGACTCCTTTTTCATGGTCGATCAACACCACGATATCTTCGACATTTAATCCAGCATCTTTGAGTTTCGTTGCCCCCTTCATAGCGCTATTGCCGCTGATGAGAATATCATCGACAACGACAATGGTTTCTCCCGGCTGGAAATGACCCTCAATGACTCGTTGGGTGCCGTGAGATTTTACCTCCTTGCGCGGGAAAATCATCGGGCGGTCTAGGCGCAGCGCTAACCCTGTAGCGGTGGGCAAGGAACCGTAAGGGATTCCGGCTATTCGGTCAAAATGCAAATGT
The DNA here is from genome assembly GCF_014698845.1 of Coleofasciculus sp. FACHB-1120. Lineage (NCBI taxonomy): Bacteria > Bacillati > Cyanobacteriota > Cyanophyceae > Coleofasciculales > Coleofasciculaceae > Coleofasciculus > Coleofasciculus sp. FACHB-1120. Next base: position 37,262 of record NZ_JACJTV010000026.1, read on the forward strand.
TTGAGAATCTCGGCGTAAGCACTCAAGATTTGATGGAAGATTTGCGGTTGGGAAATGATGACGCGCAGGTCGATGTAATAGGGGAAAATCTCTCCAGAGGCTTGCACGCGATCGCCAAACATAATGCAACCCAGGTCGTAAAGTTGCAAAATCAAATCTCGGTTGGGAGAATGTTGCAAGAAGCAGACATCCGGAAGCCACAAGTCACAGGTGGGGCTTTCCTGCACAATTCTGAAACGTTCTTCATTAACACTGTCGCGTAAGGCTTGGACAGCCTCAGCGGGGTGTTCGGTGGTTAATAAATCTGGGGGGACTGGCAGGAGTAGCCCTTCTCCATAGCTGTTTAAGCCAGCCGCTAGAATTTCACTTAAGTTTTGGTTTTCTGACCATCCCTGCACGAATATGAGGCGTTCTGGTGCGATATTGCGGATGCGAGTCAGAGTTTCCGGCATTGCAGCGCCTACTTCTAGCCCTAGTTGTTCTTGGGTGCCCCAAGTTTGCGCTTCTTTTATCAAATGCATGTAAAAGGGTAGCCCGGTGCCTGGATATTCTTGCAACACGGCGGCTGATGGGTTGTCAGTGGTACATAGCACAAAGACTGCTTTGCTCGGATAGACCAAAAAGGGAGCCGCTAAGTCAAGTCCTGGATAAGGACTCAAGGTGACAGCATCCACCTTCCAGTCTTCAAAGACGGTTTGGGCAAAAACGGTGCTGGTGTTGAGGTCGCCGTGCTTAGCGTCTAAAATCACTGGAATATCGGCGGGGATAGCGGCTAGGGTTTGCTGAAGGAGTTCTAAACCTGTTGCCCCCAGTGCTTGATAAAAGCCAAGCGTGAGTTTGTAGGCGCAGACTAAATCGGCGGTTTGGGCGATCGCAAATTGTAGGCGATCGCCGATGAGAGTGCGATCGCCCGCAGGGAGAATGGCACTAGCCCCATTGCGCTTTTCTAGATTCTCTATATCCGGGTCGAGGCTTGCGTACAGTAAGCTTTGATTGCGCTCGATTGCTTTAAGTAGCTTATCGAAGAAGTTCATAGGTGTTTTTTTTAGAGGCGATTGCTACCGATGAGAAGGAGAGCGCGACAGGTGGCTATAAAACTTAGGCACTTTCGTCTGCTTGCCTTAGCTAAGGTTCATATATATTCTTGCTACTGTATCTGGATCGTCGTTACCAGTAGTATAGTCCACTTCAAATCCGTGTTTTCTATACCATTCAAGCAGCTTAGGGTTATTATCACTATCCCTCTTAACGACCTTTCCGAAAATAAGTTTTATACCCTTCTTGGAAGCGTGTTTAATTACGAACTGTAGAAGATAAGAACCTAATCCTCTTTTGCGGTAGTTTTTTTTCTTACTTCGATTCAAGACTATTTTTAGAAAAACATCCCAAAAGTTTTGGGGAATGTGAATAACTTCATCGTAGATATTAAGGTCTGCTAATAATAGTTTATCCGGCGGGTACCGGACACAGTTAGCTTCGCCCACCTTTATCCCTCGATGTTTTAACCTCACGTAAATGCACTTATCATCATCCATTTCTAGGCACAACTCATATTTTCGACCTTTGTTATCCGAGAAGATAAATTTCTCCGGCTGTTCAGATATTAAATCGCTTTTCTCTTGAAATGACATCTTTGCAGTATTTTCATTTGTACGACAGATTTATTCTAGTATTTTGCTTGGAAATTGCATAAAATCAGATGAGCAATGCCCATCCTCCAACTAAGTTTCAATGTATTCAGTCCGTTTTAACGGACTTTAGTTATTAGCCAGGAGTTTAAACTCCTGGCGGGCTGACTACATCGATTCCTTATATCTTTCTAAAATTTGGGGAATATAATCGTAGCCATCAACACCGATAAGGGCGATGATTTGTGGGCGCGATTGTTGCAATTTTTTCTGGAACGCTTCTGCTCCCATTTGTCCTTGCAAGATGGTGAGTAAGCCTGCGGTTTTCCGCCACTCTTCCGCAGCAATCTGCTCTAGGAGATACATTCCCAGGCTACCTGTAAGGATTGTTTTATCGATGTTTTGCAGACTATAGTGGGCTTCGGATAAGTAAGCTAAGTTTCGCCCTTGCAGGTATAAATCGCCGGAAAATTGGGCGGCTTGTAAGCCGGATTCCAGGTATTTAATCGCTTCTTGGGGTTGTTCTACTATCAACAAGGCAATGCCCAAACTACTGCAACAAAGGGCTTTACTTTGACCGTCGCCTAATCGTTCTGATAACTGCAATCCTTGTTGCAAATAGTTAATGGCTGTCTCGTAAACTTCGGGTTCTACTTGTTCTAATTGTTGTGCTTGGAAAACTTCGCTATAGCCGAGATTAGCGAGGGCATTGGCTTCTCCTAATCTGTCTCCCGTTTGACGAGAGAGAATTAAAGCCCGTTGGCTATAGCTGATGGCTTCGGCATAGTTTTTTTGCGCGACGCAGGTGCGACTGAGGTGATTGAAATTGGCAATTTCACAAGGGCGATCGCCTGCATTTCTGGCGATTTCTAAGGCTTGTTCGTGAAATGCGATCGCGTCTGCATATCGACCTTGCGCCCGCTGGGAATAGCCCATTAAGGTCAAAATCCGAGCTTTTTCTTGCGTGCCTTCCACTTGTCGTAGCGGTGCATCTAGATAGTCAAGGGTCGTGCGGAGATTTGCACCGGAAAATGAGGCGAAAATGCCCCCGTAGAGGGGGAAATATTGCCGCTGGGAAAAGGTTCTGAGGATTTGTAGGGTAATTTGAAAACAGCCATTCACTAAGCGATCGCGCGAACTAGAATTGAGAATCGTCGCCTGATTCAAGCCATTCGCTAACTGCGACCAAATAACGGCAAAAGTCAGAAAAGTGGAAATCGACAGCTTCGCGCCCACTTTGGAGTCGTAAACCAGCTTGTCGAACCAGTTCACCAACCCCCGCTGCAAGTATTGCAAAATTACCGTTAATTCAACGAAGGAAATCAAGTCAGGCGGTTGTTTGCCTACGAATTCGATTAATGATTCGTTGAGGGAAATCGTGTGGAATAATGCCTGAGGATAGGGGCTATTGACTTGTTTTTCCCAAACTGCCCAAGGGCCACTTTGCGCCGATGTGCCTTCAAATCCTAAGGAGCGATTTTGGTCGTAGATCCAGCTTACCAGGTGGCCTTCCAAGCGTTGCCAAGATTCCAAGCCACGGACAAGACCTTCAGCAAGTTGCTGCACATCTCGATCTTGTTCAGGATGGGTAATTTCTGGCGCTTGTTGCTTTAGTGCAGATGCCAACTGCGATAAGTTCAAAGGTTGCGCTAAATTGGGGTCGATCACCCGTAATAAAGCTGCTAGCTTATCGTCTGATGGGGAAGCGATAATTTGTTGAACAGCGGTAGCGATCGCATCCGTCGCCCGATTCTTTTCCTGCGCCCGTTCCCATTCTCCCCGAATCGTTTGCATCGCCCTCAAGGTACGAGTCGCTTTGGCAAGCTTCATTTCATCCTTTTGCGTGTCCACCTGTTGCTGGGTAGCGCTTAAGGTTTCTTCCAAAACTCGCTCGAAAATTTCGCCCGTACCCGGAGTCACATCCTTGACGAGCATTTTGTACACCTGTTCTTTCGAGCGAATCTGCCCTTTGAGGGTGGTTTGTACAATTTGGTCGATTAATTGTAGATAGCGATCGCGCAAAGGCAGAGAGTCTGTCATGGGGAGTGGTTAAGTGGAATTGTAGGCAATACTGTTCGGTTCGCTTCTCCCCTGTTTTGCTCCCGCTTCCCTTGCAGGGAGGGGGTTAGACTTACCTTTCCTTTTTTAAGAGGGGAGAAAATAACTTATTTACTTTGCAGTGTACTGAATAATTTACTGAGTTCGCATACTACAAAGTGTGGAGAAACACTAACGCTGATGTTTGCCGATTTTCTACCCTCCCAAGTTCAGCAGTTGCGCGAGTCCGCATCCATCGCCCTTGCTCAAAAAATTGAACGTCAGGCGATTAAAACTCCTCTCTCGCCACAACCGATAGCTACAGCTTACGTCCATCAGGGGAACGGTGGCACCCCAATTCTGTTACTACCCGGTTTTGATAGTTCGGTGCTAGAGTTCCGCTGCTTGCTACCACTACTCGCCGCCCAAAATGAAACGTGGACGGTAGATTTGTTGGGATTTGGCTTTACAGATCGAGTGCAGGGAATTTTGTATAACCCCGACGCCATCAAGACACACCTGTATTACTTCTGGAAAACTTACATCCAAGTGCCAGTTATGTTGGTAGGCGCTTCGATGGGAGGTGCAGCAGCAATTGACTTCACCCTCACTTACCCGCACGCTGTCAAAAAGCTGGTGTTAATTGACAGTGTAGGTTTCAGCGGTAGCTTCCCGCTTGCCTCCTATCTCTTTCCTCCCTTAGACTTTCTGGCAGTCGAATATTGGCGTCAGCGCAAACTCCAAGCGCTGTTATGGGGCAGCACTTTTGGCAACTTGGAACCGACTGCAATTGAGGCGATTCGGTGTGCGGCGCTGCACATGGAAATGCCCGGTTGGCACGAAGCAATCATCGCGTTTATGAAAAGTGGCGGTTACTGGAATTTAGCGGGTAGAATTCCGCAAATCGATAAGCGGACGCTGATTCTGTGGGGAGAGGCGGATGATATGTTGGGTACGGATGATGCCGAGAGGTTTAAGAGAGCGATCGCTCATTCTCAACTAATTTGGATCGAGAATTGCGGGCACGTTCCTCAATTTGAACAGCCAGAGATTACCGCTAAGCATATTTTGGCTTTTAGGTGATTTTAGGATTTATTTTTAACGCAAAGGTACGCAAAGGAGTTTTAAGGGTAGCGTTAAAGCTATGAATCAGGATTCTCTCGCTCATCGATGGGTAGTCAGTGCAGAAGCAGCGAAGGAATTAATTGAGCTGGATGCGACGATTTTAGATGTTCGCAATCCAGTTGCCTGGTTGCTTGGGCATATTTCTGGCGCTGTTCATGTCACTTGGCAGCAATTCTCGCAACAACAATCACCAAATAAGGGAAAGTTGATTGAGAATCCAGAAATTTTGGAAGAAAAACTTCGCGCTGTCGGCATTTGTAACAATAAACCTGTCGTTGTTGTTGGCAATCCAGCGCACAATTTTGGTGAAGAAGGGCGCATTGTTTGGATGTTACGCACTCTAGGACATTCACAAGCCGTCTTTGTCGATGGGGGACATTCAGCGCTTGTTAAAGCAGGTGTCCCGATTGTGTGGGGAGTGACTCAACCCAAACCTGGCAATTTTGTTGTGCAACGAACTTCCTTATGGGAAATTCAGCGCGATGAACTCAAAGCCAATCTTTCCGCTAAAGAAATATCCCAAGATTTCATTGTCATTGATACCCGCGAAGCAAGGGAATATGCAGGAACTCCCGCTTACGGCGAACAGCGGGGAGGACATCTCCCTGGTGCGGTGCATTTCTACTTCCAAGATTTGAAAGATGCTAAGGGGAATTTGCTGCCTCGTGACCAGATTATTGATAAGTTGGAAAGATTAGGAATTCAGCATCATACTCCTATTATTACTTATTGTACAGGCGGCATCCGCTCAGCTTTCTTCACGGCTGTACTTGTTGATTTAGGATTTAATAATGTAAAAAATTATGCAGGTTCAATGTTAGAGTGGTCAGCTTTGCCAGCCAATCATTATCCTCTAAAATCTGAATCCAAATAGGAAAAATAAATTAAGAGGATGTCTGAAAAGTCATAATCGAGACGCTTAAACGGTAGAGATCCCCCCCTGCCCCCTTAAAAAGAGGGACTCATGAGTTGATTCTCCCCCCTTCAAAAAGGGGGCAGGGGGGGATTTCGCCTTGGCGAATCAATTAAGATTCCTATATAAATAATTTAGTTTTGTTTAGAAATAAATTTTAGAATAATAAACAACCTTTATTGAGGCATTTTCAGGGCTTTACCAATGTACATAACTGAAATATTGTTGCTAATTCCTACTTGAAATTTACCTGTTTTTTTGTAGTAAATATAAGCAAGCAAGTTTTTATAAATGCTTTCACCAAATATATTAAACCCTTTAATTTCTATACTGCTAAATCCCTGGCTATGCATTAAGGTTGTTAATTCTTGCGGTTTAATAAACTGATTCCAATCGTGAATACCACGAGGAATCTCCTGTAAAATATTTTCTAGTAGCCAAATCATAATGAATTTGGATAGAAAAGTCTTATTAATTGTGTCAAATAAAAATAAACCATTTGGCTTTAGAATTCTATGTATTTCAGAAATTGTCTGTCGTAAATCTGCCACATGTTCTAAAACATCAACACAAACGACAATATCAAAGGTATTGGCACGATAAGGGAGATTTTCAGAATATCCGTGTTGATAGTCAATCTGAAGTCCGCTTAGCGATGCATGATCTTGAGCTTGTTGAATACATTTAGCAGATTGGTCGATTCCTGAGACTTTTACTCCTCTTTTCGCCATAAATTCGCAGGTAAATCCGCCGCCACATCCAACATCTAAGGCTTGCAATCCTTGCCAATTTGAAACATGGCGATCGAAAAAATCAAATCGGGGTTGATTAAGATGATAGAGAGCATAGATTTTCTCGTCTTCCTGCCACCACCTATCGGCACTCAAATCATAAAATTTTAAGTCGTTTTTTTTCAAGGATTTGCTTTCCATCCTGTATCTGGGAAGGTTGATAGGACAAACGTATCTAAGGTATCTAAGGTATCTAAGGTAAGGTATCTAAGGTAATTTTAGTCACTGCTTCAGTGGAAAAATTATGCTGACATTGCGGACTCAATCATTCCACTTCTAGCCTATCGGCATCTAGTAGGATGCCCTTTATGAAAGGTAGCGATCGCTATCTTCGCCACATCTGAACACAAAAGCTAGCCTATACTGCCCGTAGCCGCGCTTCTCGCTTTGTCTCCAGAAGCACAAATCTTAAATCTAAAATCAAAAATATTATCACAAGCCTCGTACAATGAAATATTGCTGGGAATATTGCTGGGAATGAAGGAGCTGATTTTATGCCACAGGCAGTGGGAACGATTGAAACGTTAGGGTTCCCAGCTGTACTAGCAGCAGCAGACGCAATGGTTAAAGCTGGTGCAGTCACGCTGGTTCATTATGCACTTGTAGAAAAAGGGAACTTTATGGTTTCCGTTCGGGGAAAAGTTTCTGAAGTCAACATCGCTGTTGAGGCAGGGATTAAAGCCGCAGAGACAGTCTACGGAGGTCAAGTCATCTCCCACTACATCATCCCCAATCCTACTGAAAATGTTGAGACTATTATGCCCATTCATTTTACCGAGAAAGTTGAACAGTTCCGTATGTCGTAGTTGGTTAACAATCGAAACTTAATTTCGGGTGGATATTGCCAGCCATCCCAGAAAGTCTGGAGATTTTGTTTACTCGATTGTTTGGTCTTTTGTCAAGTCAAAAAGTTGGAAAGTGAAGGCAAGGGGCATTTCCATCAAAAGGTGCATCGAAAATTCGTACAATTAGTTATTAGCTCCACGTAACTCAATTAAATTCAAATTCAGGAGATAGCCAATGCCACAGGCAGTTGGATCGATAGAAACGAAAGGCTTTCCTGCTGTCCTAGCAGCGGCAGATGCAATGGTTAAAGCTGGAAGAGTTACCCTAGTCGGATATATCCGAGTTGGTAGCGCCCGTTTTAATGTCAATATTCGGGGCGATGTTTCAGAGGTGAAAACTTCAATGGAGGCGGGAATTGCCGCAGTAGAAAAAGTTTATGGTGGCGTTGTAGAATCCTGGGTGATTATTCCCCGTCCCCATGAAAATGTTGTAAGCGTTCTGCCAATTGGCTTTACTGAAGAAGTGCAACAGTACCGAGATGCTGTGGAACAGCCGATAGTACGCAGGTAAAGAAAGTGCATTTGTGCTGTTAGCATAGCGGCGCTTTCTTGGCGCACTGAGTGCTGATTTATATCAAAGCTTGTGGTGAAACCCGTTTTCTAGTAGAAAACGGGTTTTTTTATCTGGAAATTCTTAGTTGCGTAGGTTGGGCGAATCGCTACTCAACCCCAAAGTTGTAGAGGTTCGATGGGCAGAGGGCGAGCGTTACCCATCCTACAGATAATTAAAACGACATATTTAGAGGATGTTTGAAAAGTGCTTTTTCAACCGCTATGGGTTAGAGATCCCCTTTGCATCCCCGCGAAGAGAGCGCATCCCTCTGGCGCATCCGCGCCGCTACACGAACGCTAACGCTAAAAAAAAGGGGACTTTGAAGATTTTCCCCTTAAAAAGCAAGGCTAGGAGGGATCTCCAAGATTTCAGCGTCACCTAGAGAACTTTTCAAACATCCCCAAGCTTTGCCAAGAGACGGAAAAATAAGAAATTGTCCTCTGACACCATGATTTCCCTACCAGCCGGAATAGACGATTTTCATACATGGGATAGAGAGCAGATCCCTCTAAAATCTGAGAACTTAAAAACAACCTAAAGTAAAATTCTCAACCACTGTTTTATAAAAATCATGTTTGGAAACCAAATTAAGACAGCAGCATTGCTGGGACTCCTCAGCGGTCTTCTGGTTCTGGGTGGCTATTATCTGGTAGGCAACGAGCAGGGGCTATACCTAGGTCTGGCTTTTGCGGCATTCAGTAGTTTTAGCTCTTGGTACTATTCTGACCAAGCTGCCTTGATGGCGTATCGCGCTCAACCGATTGCCCGTCAAGAGGCTCCAGAACTCTATGATATGGTGGCTTCCCTGAGCCAAAAAGCCGGGATTCCCATGCCCAAGCTGTTTGTCGTGCCAACCAAATCTCCCAATGCTTTTGCAACCGGACGAGATCCGGATCATGCCTCTGTGGCAGTGACTCAAGGGATTATGGAATTGCTTTCCCGCGAAGAACTTGAAGGTGTTTTGGCTCACGAACTCACTCATGTCAAAAACCGCGACACTCTCACTCAGGCGGTTGCAGGCACCATCGCTGGAGCAATTACCTTTGCGGGGCGGATTCTCACGTTGGGAGCGCTCTATGGCCCTGTCACCCGCGATGACCGCCGAGGGGGAAACGCTTTGGGTTCCTTGTTTCTAATCGTTTTGGCTCCGATTGCGGCGGCGCTGCTTCAGTTTGCGATTTCCCGCACTAGGGAGTTTTCTGCTGACTTGGGTTCGGCGGAAATCACGGGGAATCCTTTGGCGCTTGCCAGTGCGTTGGAGAAGCTTGAGGCAATGGGTCATCAGATTCCGATGAATGGCAATCCAACGATGTCGCCGCTACTGATTGTCAATCCTATCTCGACAAAAGGGTTGCAATCTCTTTTCCGTACCCATCCCCCGACTGAGGATCGGATTCGTCGTCTTGTAGAGTTGGCTCAGCAACAAAAGCAACAAAAGCAAATGACTCCAGCGATCGCATAATGTGCAAGCAGTGCTGGTGATGCTTGATTTTAGCCGGTGGTAACGCCGGTTTTTTATTGAATGAGGATGCTAACACCGGAGATGTCTCGCGTTTCGATTATTATTCCCACGCTGAACGAGGCGACGTGCTTAGAACGCACGCTGCGCCAGTTGAATTTACTAGATCCTCCAGCTTGGGAAGTGCTGGTGGTAGATGGGGGAAGTGACGATGAGACAGTTGCGATCGCCCAGCGGATCTTACAAGCGATCGCGCTTTCTTCTCAAGCGCGTGTCCTCTGTTGTGATGTTCGCGGGCGTTCGGTGCAGATGAACCGAGGCGCAGAAGCGGCGACGGGGGATATCCTGTGCTTCTTACACGCAGACACTTCGGTTCCAGATGATTTTGTGGCAGTGGTTGAGCAAACTTTAGCAGATCCAGCCGTTGCTGGCGGCGGGTTTATTTCTTTGATGGCAGGTTCCCAGACGACGCGCTGGGGAGTTTCGCTGCACAATTACCTCAAAACTTACTACGCGCCCCTGCTTTTCCGACCTCGTTTATTTTTTCAGGGGTTGCGATTGTTATTTGGCGATCAGGTGATGTTTTGTCGTCGCGCCGATTTCTGGAAATGTGGCGGTTTCGATCCAGCATTGCCGATTATGGAGGAAGCGGATTTGTGCCTGAAGCTGGTGAAACAAGGGCGGATTCGTCAAGTGAATCGAGTTGTGCAAAGTAGCGATCGCCGTGTGGCAAAATGGGGTTCGCTGAAGGCTACCGCGATCTATCTCTACATCGGCTTTCTTTGGGGTATTGGAGTTGAAGCAACTTACCTGAAAAAGTTTTATGAGGAAATTCGCTAATTAGTGATTAGTTATAAAAGCTGTCTAATTGATCATAATAAAAGAACCCCACCCCCAACCCCTCCCCGCTTGCGGGGAGGGGAGCCAGAGCCGCAGGCGTTGGCGGGGTGGGGTTCCGGGGAGTCGGTAATCAACTGGATTTAATATCAAGGTGCATCTGCTGTCGCTCAACTAACAACTAATAACTCTTTTTTCATTTAAATTCCAGTCGTAATACAGATAGGAAATCGGCGTTGAAGCGTCGATAGGAGCGTCGGTTTTTAAATACAAGCGGATGTATTCAGGAATAGAAGGTGCAACTTTCAGTAAATCGCTCTTGTACCACTTGAAAATTTTGCTACAGTACAGCGTTCCCGTTTGGGAATCGTAGCGAACTTTATCGGGATTGTTAATAAAACGGCTGGCGTCATTCTCTAACTGAGTCCGCACCGATTCCGGAAAGTATGCACCGTTTCGCAACAGCGGACAACCAATAGAAGCACAAACCAGGGCGAAGTGGATGCGGGGTTCGTCAAATTCGCGGCGGAGGATGCCATGCTCGATTTGGTTGAGGCTGTAGCGCTTACCTGCAAAGGAATAGACGGGACGGATAAAGAACAACAGGAAGGCAATCCAGTTGGGAATTCCTAAAATCTTCGGTCGGATGGAGGGGATGGGATAGCGTTCTAGAACTTGATTGATCGCGATCGCATTATATAAATTCAGCCACAGCGCCAACCGTTCATCTGGGTTGGGATAATCCCGCAAATCTAGTTGCTGTAAAGAAGCTAGCCATTGAGGAAGCGCTTGCGATCGCTCTAAAGACCAAGCATGATAATCGACGCGACCTTCTAGATCGACGTATCGGCGCAGTAGCTCATCCCAAACTGTAAAGTCGATCATGGCTCAATACTTTCTCCGAGCGGACAAATCTAACCCCATATTAGAGTTACTCCCAAAACCCGCAAAGAAATAAATTTCTACAGCTTATAGCCAAAGTTTATTTTAATGGCCTTAAATCTTTATCTAGTCAGTATAAAAATTCCATTTAAGAGGAATTTTGCTATTAGAAACAGATTAAAATCTCTTGCTGTATTGTAACTGATGCAAGATGTGTGTCTCCTATAAGTAAAGGAAGAACAATTCACCTTTCCTCTTCTTTTAGAAGATGTTTTCAAAGGTAGGTTTAGCTGTAAAAAAGCTCATAAGACTGAAGCTAAAGTTGCAAACATTAACACCACTTACACGCGAATAAATAACGCATATTAAGCGCAATTAAACGTGTGTTTATCTGGCGATTATCAAAGAATACTCGAAACCTCGGAGGCTTTTATCTATATAGCTATTACTCGGATTGTAGCCGCACAATAAACATTGCCTTCGACTTATTTAAGTTTAAAAAAACTTTTTTAGCTCTATACTTAACAATAGCTTAAGTGTTAAACCCTTTGTTTTCCGTAATTAATCTATAAAAATATAAATTATAGCCAAATAATAAAATAATAAGTTTTATTAGTAACAATTATTTAAGCGATAAAAAACTGATAAAAACATGGGTTAAGCTATCGAACAGCAAAAGTATCTCGTTGTAAGGGATTCAAAATTTGCTCTGCTGCGAGGGGAAAAAAAGCCTTATAGTGCTTCTCGGTTGAGTCAAGTACAGTCAAGACCTAACTTCTAACAGAGTTCCCGGAATCGAGAAAAGGGCTAATTTAAAAGCCTCTCTCTATTCCAAAGAGAGAGCAAAACTTTACCGTATATAAGTGAGAACGGCTATATTATTTTTCTTCTACCTAGAGTGAACCAAAAGAACTACTCACTGTATTTATAGCCTCGTAATAACGTCTCATAATAACGACAAATAATTCGTTCTCCGGCATCTGGAGAGCGAGAAATAATCAAAGGAAAAATGCATGAATGTCTTTGAGTTCGAGATTACCATCCAGAGCAAATCAGGCGATAGTAGCTGGCCTATTGTTGTCAGGTGTAAGCAACCGGATGGCCTAACCATCCATTCAAAAGAGACTCTTGAGCTAAGTCAGGATGACTTCAACGAACTCACTCAACAGCAAGAAAACGAGAGGGAATACGGCACCCTACTAGGCAAAGCCCTGTTTCGAGGGGCTGTGTACGACACCTTTATTCGTGCCCTATCCAAGAGCAGTCAGGACTGTCGCCTGCGAATTTTGCTATCGATTGAAGCGGCTGACAACGACAAAGTAAAGACCTTGCATTGGGAAAGGCTGTGTGCTCCGATTGATGCCGACGAGGATTGGGATCTTTTAGCCCGCGACCAGCGCGTTCCCTTTTCCCTGTACATTCCCACTATTATCGATCGCCGTTTTCCCCCCATTGGGCGACGCGACTTGCGGGCACTGGTGCTGGTAGCGAGTCCCTCTAATATCGGTAAGTTTCAATTAGCACCTTTTGACGTTGAAGCTGTCTTATCTGGAGTCAAGGAAGCGCTTGGTGAAATTCCTTATGAAGTTTTGGCAAATGATGTTGCAGGTGCGATCGGGCCCCCAACCCTACAAGAACTGTCTAAGCAACTGACTAACTCCAAGAAGCCATACACCTTGCTGCACTTTGTCGCCCACGGCAAGCTGCTGGATAACGGAGAAACTGTTCTGTACTGGGCAAAAGCCGATAACCAAGTTCAGCCAGTTACGGGAGAAGAATTACTCTCAGAGTTGAAAAATATCGGTAATCATCAGAGGAGCTTACCTCACTTTGCCTTTCTGTGTACTTGCGAGAGTGCCGACCCTAGAGCAGAAGCAGGATTAGGTGGATTAGGTCAGCGATTGGTCAGAAATTTAGGGATGCCTGCTGTAGTAGCGATGACTCGCAAGGTGAGCGTAGAGACAGGCTTGGCTCTAGGACAGAGCTTTTATCGACGACTCAGAGAGTCCGGAGAGGTAGATACGGCACTACAAGAGGCAACAGCCGGACTGGGAAAGCGCCACGATATTGCTGTCCCGGCTCTATTTAGCCGCTTGGGTGGGCGTCCCTTATTTAGCGATCGCCTTGACGATCGGGATTTAACTGACGAGGAAATCGACTATGGTATTGGCAAGCTGAGCCAACTCCTTCAAGAACGCGCCCCTCATGCCTCCGTACTCAAGGAGAGCTTTAAAAGGCAGGTAGAGACGCTCAACGGTACCCAAGGAGCCGAGTCACGCATAGCGAGTGAACAGCGCCAGCAGGCAATAGTAGAGATCGATAACCTGTGCGATCAAGTCCTGGAAATTAGCTTTGATGCTCTGGCAGCTTTGGGCAAGGAACCACCAGAATACAAGGCTGATTGTCCTTTTCCCGGTCTATCTTCCTTTGCTGAAGAACAATACCATAAGTTCTTTTTTGGGCGCGATGAGCTGATTAGAGACTTACAAAAGGAACTTGCGAAGGATAATTTCTTAGCGGTTATCGGTGCTTCGGGCAGCGGCAAATCATCCGTAGTGCTAGCTGGACTGATTCCTAAGCTTAAAGAGCAGGAGCCAAGCCTACAGTCGGTTCGCATCACACCGAGCAACGAGCCGCTGAAACAATTAGAAATACTGTTAAAGGTATCCCAACAGCCTTCGGTACTGGTGGTAGACCAATTTGAGGAACTGTTCACCCTCTGCGAAGATAAAGCCAATCGGCAAGAATTTATCGACAAGTTGTTACACCTTGCCGAGCGGCGGAAGGTTGTGATTACGATGCGGGCGGACTTTTTAGGAGAGTGTACCTTCTACCCCGAACTGAGAAAGCGGATTGAAACTCGACAAAAATTGGTTGGGCCGATGGAACCGGCCGAACTAATTACAGCGATGAAGATGCAGGCAGATAGGGGAGGGTTGCGCTTTGAAACTGGCTTGAGCCACTCGATTCTCAATGATGTGCAAGGGGAGCCTGGGGCAATGCCACTGCTGCAATATGCGTTGCAGGAACTGTGGAAGCGGCGGCGGGGGCGCTGGATGTGCGATGAGGAGTACCAATCTATCGGTAGAGTTCACCAGGCGATCGCTAAAACTGCTGATGATTTTTACAATAGCCTACCAGCTAAGCAACAAGAGCAAATCCAGAATATTTTCTTGCGCTTGACTCGCCTGGATAAGAATGCCATCCAGGGAGAGAAGCGACGGGACACCCGCCAGCGAGTGGAACTAGAGGATCTAGTGCCGAGTGGGAGCAATCTGGCCCAGACAAAGAAGTTGGTACAGCAGCTAGCGGGTGAAGGGGTACGGCTAGTCGTCACCAGTCGGAACCAAACTACCGGGAAGGAAGAAGTAGAAGTCGCCCACGAAGCTTTAATCCGCTATTGGCCAACATTGAAGGAGTGGTTGAGCCAGAACCGCACTGACTTGCAACTCCGAGAAACCATATGTCAGGCGGCAGAAGATTGGCACCAGCACCAAAAGCAACCAGACCAAAACAGCTATTTAATCCATCAGGGCGGAAGGTTAGAAGATGCACAAGTGTTATTGAAACAGCCCAAATTTGTACATCTCAACCAAGAAGAAGCAGAATATGTCTTGGCTTGTTTGGAGCGGCGCGATCGCATCCGCAGGCAAGAAAAACAACGCAGACATCGCCTGCTTTTCGCCGCTGTCAGCTCAGCTTTTGTCTTTGCTGGATTTGCCATCTTTGCTGGATATCAGTGGCGCGAAGCAGAAAGCGAGCGAATTCAGGCGTTAAGTGCTTCCTCAGAAGCTCAGTTGGCAACAAATCAATTAGAGGCATTGATCGGAAGTTTACAAGCTGCCAAAGAAGTTAAGCAACTGTGGCTGCCAGAAACAACCTTAACGAATAAAGTAATGGGCAGCCTGCAAAAAGTAACTTCTGAAGTCAGAGAACTCAATCGTTTAGAAGGATATGAAAGCTCAGTTACAGATGTCAGTTTTAGCCTAGATGGTCAGATGCTGGCGAGTAGTGGAGATGATGGCACAGTTCGTTTGTCAGATTTACATGGCAAAGAACTCATAAAATTTGTAGTGACTAAAGAGCAAATTAGAAGTGTCAAGTTTAGTCCTAAGAGTCAGATACTGGCAACTGGTGCTGAGGATGGGACTGCAAAATTGTGGGATTTGGAGGGAAAACTATGGAAGAAATTTCCTAAGCAGGAGACAGGGTTATATAGCATCACTTTCAGCCCTGATGGTAAGAAGATCGCTATTGGTTCTGGGGATGGCATCGTTTGCTTATGGAGTTTGGAGGGAAATTTAATCAAAAAATTTCCTGCTCATAATACTAGTAGTAGAGTGTGGGGCATCACTTTCAGCCCTGATGGTGAGAGGATCGCTACTGGTTCTGGAGATGGCACTGCCAAGTTGTGGGATTTGAAAGGCAACCTATTAAAGAAATTTGAAGGGCATAAAGATCGGGTGTTTAGTGTCAGTTTTAGCCCCGATGGTCAGCACCTCGCCACCGCCTCTCAGGACAGCACTGTCAAGTTGTGGGATTTGAAAGGAAAAGAGTTGGGAGAATTGTCAGGACATAAAGACTGGGTGTTTAGTGTCATTTTCAGTCCCGATGGTCAGCACCTCGCCACTGGTTCCAAGGACGGCGTTGTTCGCTACTGGGGTTTGAATGGAAAACTCTTGAAGGAATTTAAAGGGCATAAGAACTCAGTTAGGAGTGTTATTTTCAGCCCAAATGGCAAGCTTTTAGCTACGGCTGGATACGATAACACTGTACGCTTATGGGATTTGCAAGATCGCCAGCAGTTAACTGATTTTAAAGCGCAAGAAGGCACAGTCTGGAGTGTCAGTTTTAGCCCGAATGGCGAGATGTTGGCGACTTCTGGAGCAGCTAGCACTGCTCTCCTGTGGGATTTATCAGATGATAAGCCGTTGGTAGATCCGGTGGTGAAATTCAAAGGTCATACAAATGTAGTTTGGAAGATTAGTTTTAGCCCAAATGGCAAATTTTTGGCTACATCAGGAGGGGATGGCATGGTACGTTTGTGGAGTTTATTTGGTAAGGATCGGGGAAAATTCAAAGGTCATAAAGGTGAAGTTCAAGGTCTAAACTTTAGCCCGGATGGTAGGTTTTTAGCGACCTCAGGAAAGGATGAAACCGCCCGCTTGTGGGATTTGTCTGGTAAGGATACGAAAGAATTCAAAGGTCATAAAGGTGACGTCCTGAGCGTCAGTTTTAGCCCGAATGGCAAACTTTTAGCTACCGCAGGAAACGATGGCATGGTACTAGCTACCGCAGGAGTGGATGGCATGGTACGTTTGTGGAATTCATCAGGTCAGGATCTAAAAAAATTCAGAGCGCATCAAAAACCTATCAATAGCGTCATTTGGAGTAATGACGGACAAAAACTGGCTACAGGTAGTAGTGATGGCACTGTCCGCTTGTGGGATTTGAAGGGAAACCGCCTGGGAGAAGAATTAAAAGGTCATATAGGTGCAGTGCTGAAACTCCGTTGGAGTAAGGATGGTAAGCTGCTAGCGAGTGCCGGAGCTGACTCAACTGCTCGTCTATGGGATGTATCCGGTGTATCCGGTCAATCCGGTGTATCCGGTCAAGAGGTAGCTGTATTCAAAACTTATCAAGGTGAGGTCAAGAGTGTCGATTTTAGGCCGGATGGTAAGCTTCTAGCTACGGGTGGTGAAGATGGAACGGTTAAGTTATGGCGAATTGAAGGATTAGATGAGCTGATGGAGCGGGGTTGCGATTGGGTACACGACTATCTCAATAATCGAGATTCCAAACTTACGCCTGAAGAACGTCAGGTTTGTGATGGTATTAGCACTGCTAGTAGTTCACCAAAAAAGTAGGGAGCGTTAGAGCAAAACGAGGACGCAACTCCGCTGTTGCGATCTTCCCCAGCAACCTGAAAGCGGCGCGGACTTTGACCGCGCCGCAGTTCACTTAAGCGCGATCGCTATTAACTCAATCCCTTCAAAACATTCAAGAGATTGGTGGCGATTGACATTGCTGTTTGCATATCGGTGTTATTAGCTGGAGCTTTTTGGACAGTATTGACAAATTGCTCTAATGATGAAATCAGTTGCGTCTGAACTTGCTTAAGGACAGCTTCATCAACAACTTGCTCTGGAGTTTCCTGAGCCGAACCCTGTGCCAAATTAGAAGGCAAATGCACAGTTTCAATCGTGGGGCGCTCGGTGATCGCATCTTTACTACTACTGACCACTAGCCGGACTGCGGGGTCGCCAATAATCGCATAGTTGCGGGCGTCATTGTTAGCCGTCCACATACCAGCCAAACTCTGATTATTGGGAACCGCGCCAAACTTAATATCTTCTAACTCAATGTTGAGGTCAGAGGAAATTTCGGCATAGCGCTCGTCAAAATACTCCACTGCTGATCCGACTGGATGACCTTCCAACAGGCGCTTCACGCTACTTTGAAAAACTGCTATCTGCCTGCGATCTGCACTAGAACCGCGAATATCTGAACTAGAGAAAGAACAACCCCAAGCTCGATCGACATGACCGATGACAGCGAGGGCACCTCCCTTGGGATGGCTCAGGAGTTTCTGCGGCAAGCGGGCAAGAAACGGGTACGGCGCAATGTCTGGTCGTTCGGAAAGAAATTTAGAGTGACCGTCGAATTCATCCTTTTGGGGGCAGCCAGCACCATAGCAGGCAAAGTGAAAAGCAATCATCCCTAACAGCCGTGCTTGTTCGCTAATATCATCCCCAGAAAAGTAAAAATCTTCCGGAATCGGTTTTCGTCCCCATTGACGACCCGGCCAGTCTTGGCACAGCAATGCGCCTTGGTGGGGTATCTGTCGCGGATCTCCATTGGGAAAACCCATACCGTGACTGGCAGTGAACAGCAAACTAGGCGTTTCGCTGCCTCCTAGCAGCTGTCCCAGACGCGCTTTGGTTGCCTCTTCTTTTATAATCGTTTTCACATCCCAGTTGGAATGTTCCTCAACAACCCATTCAGATAACGGCTGAATCAGGTCTTGAGTGCTGAGATTAGTGGCAGCATCTCCTGGGTTGCACACACCGAAAAAGGCCGCGCTAGGGGATAGGGATAAATTGCCAGTTTCAGCTTCTACTACACTGTGAGCGTACTGCGCGTATTCCTGTAGCGTATCAAAGTAAATGCGACCTATTGCGTACTGAACGCTAAGCTGGGACTGAAAGCGATAGGGAATGGTTACTGGATCTCCAACAATCAGCAGGTAGTAGGGCATTTTATCCGGATCGGCAGGACCTGGCCCTACTCCCTGACGTGCCAAGAAATTCTTTTTTGACTCGTACTGATTTTTTGCCTTGTCGTAACGATAGCCTTGGGTACCTTTGTATTCCTGATAGTAATGCTCGTGCTGTTGAGTCGCTTGCTGTTTGCGATGATCTAATAGCTCGCTGAGCGCCTCTCGAATTGCCGGATCGGCATCGTAAGCAAAGATTACTCCCCAACCTGTTTCTGCGAGGTTTTTGGGGTCTACTCCCTCTATAGGAGCAAAATCAGGCTCTTCTTTTTGTCGCTTTTTTAGCTCGATATCTTCTAGATTGTCTGGATCGAATTCTTCGCCTTGAGCAAACTTAGATACTTGCTCTGCGCTCAAAGGAGGTAGCAAATAATCGCCGCTTGCTCCATCAATTCCATTGAAGAATAGCAGGTCTTCAGACATCTCTTTGGTTCCTGGTTGGTTGGGCGAATAATAACAATTTAATTTTTGAGTCAAACAGATAAAAACCCCAAAAACCTTTAAAGCAGGGACTTTCTGAGTTTCTATCCGTTCTCGCAGGCAAATAAATTTGGTCTAACCCTAGCGGTTACATGGGATAAGCTGCCGACCATACCGCATGAGCGACTTCTGGCTTGGCAATGTCGCAATGGGCACCACTGGTTGGTCCTCCCAGCTCTACGTTACAAATAAACTTGCCGCTTTCTAGGTTGTAGATTTTGCCCGGTTTAAAATCATAAGAGGCATCGCAGGGGAGCATATCCGTGTTTTCCGCTCCCAGGTCATCTCCGCCTAGACCAAAGCTGCCAATTCCACCATATTTAGGCAATTGACCGGGGGCAAAGTCCACACTACTAAAGACAATCTTTCCAGCCAGGGGGTACATCTTGCCGACTGCATAGTCGAACTCAGATTGGGTCGTAACGATCGGACCAGCGACTTTACCTTGAGCGATGATTGAGTGAAAGTAACCAGGATGATTGCGTTCGTATGAAATCTTTGAACAGTAAGACCAGAGCGATACAGCTCCTTGTACCAACACCAAAGAATCCACTGGGCGGACTAACGTGCCCTTTCCTTGCGAACCGTTCAGGATGGCAGAGACAACAACGCATCCAAAGCTGTGACCCATCAGGTGGAACCTCACAGTTGGAGCAGCCTTCTCTTGAAGTGCTTTTAAAAAGTTGAACCCGGCGCTTTCACCGATTTGGCGAGCGCGATCTTTCATTTTCCAATAAGACAGTAACCTCAGGGGGTTTAAAACCTTATCCAAGACCGAACTACTGTCGATGCTGAAACTTACTGGTTCATCTTTACTCGCTTCGTAGATGGCTTCTGGATCGAAACCTTCCCAATCCGAACCCGGTGCCCCACCCTCACCTTCGCTACCCAAACCAGCCTCTTGGTTCAACACTTGGTAGGCGCTCAGTACCTCTGGCGGTAAGGTATCGGGTGCGCTGTCTTCCATTGCCGACCGGAGAATTATTTGTAGGGCTTGCCGCGCTTCCTCAGTGTTGGCAATGCGATCGGCATACTCATCGACTAACCGATCAACTGGATCTTCGTCGTTCACGTCAAAGGACACCGAAGAACTTGTCAATTCTTCATCACCCCAAGGCTTGCTGGGCCAGTGCAGTCCGATGAGTAAGGGACGAAATTCCGGTCGCGCCTGTTTGATTTTTTCAATATCAGCCGTTTGCCCTGCCATTGCGCCAATCCAGTCGTTGTACTGAGATCGCGCTGCGGGAACGTCACCCAACCACCCGTGGCTCATGATGAATACATCTGTGATTGGTTCGCTAGCCAGCGCTTCCAAGATTTTTTGGCTCATCAACCCGCCAGATTCATCGCGTTCTTTGCCTGTGGCATCAAAGGATAGCAGGTAATACTTTAAAGAAGTTCCGGCTACTGTTTCGATTGGCATCTATAAATTCCATTCATCAAATATTTCTATCCAAAGCTTGATGTCAATAGCCAAGAACGAACAGCGCTTGTAAAAAAACTTTGCAAAGCCTTGCTCAGGTAGTACCTATTTCAGTTAGGGTCAGTTCACTGTGAAAGTTGTTTTCAACTGACTGATAGTGCGACTTGCCCCAACCCACTTCTGCTCAGGGCAGGTGACTCAGCAAGAACGTCGTATCACAAACCTATGTCGTTAGTTTATGTCTGACACATATCCATCTATTGCCCCCTTTTTAACCGGATTGGGGCCTCGTAAATGTGGCATCAAAGCTGTGAATTGGTATTACTCAACAATTCAATTTCTTGACGGTTACTGCTGAGGGTTACTGGCTGAAGAAGCTCTACAGGATTTGCCAGCCGAATCCACAAAGTAGCAATTTCCAGCCCTAAAACTACTACTTAAAGGAGCCTAAAAATAGGGCGTGTTTGGGGGTAGTATGGGAACCCACCAAGTACGCTCCCACAATCGTCTTGCCGTGACCGGGAGAGAGGGCGTGCATTGCACCCCATGCAAACGAGCCAGCGATCGCAATCAGCAAGCTTCCCCCACTAAGCCACGCTAATCCAGGCGGCATGAATGAAAATGTCTGGTTTTTGGGGCTGAAAATAAAGTTTTGTACCTGTCCGGAATGCAGAATGGTTGCAAGGCAAGTGCCGGTTGGCACTCCAGGCAGAAATAGGCGATATGCAACTTTTCAAACACCAATCTGGCGATCGCTCCTGCAATAAGAGAGTCGTGGGATGTCAATAGGATAATTGTTACAGTGGTTAAAATCTGGTGTAACTATCCTCGCGTACTCTCATTTTGTCTCGTAAAAAATCCCGCAATCAATTCCAAAGCAGGCAAAAGGCGCATCCCCTCAAGCGTCTGATTGACTATGGACGCAACTATCGCGTTCAAATTTGGCAGGCAAGTGTTTGTTCAATTCTCAATAAAATCTTTGACTTAGCCCCACCCGCCTTAATCGGTGCAGCAGTGGATGTGGTGGTGAAGCAACAAGACTCGCTAATTGCACAATTTGGAGTCAAAGATATTTTTTGGCAACTCGTCATCTTGAGCGTCCTCAGCTTCATCATCTGGACGCTAGAATCTATCTTTGAGTACGCCTATGCCCTGCTTTGGCGCAATCTAGCCCAGGATATTGAACACGATTTGCGCCTCAATGCTTACAGCCATATCCAAGAGCTGCAACTGGCTTATTTTGAAGAGCGCAGCACTGGCGGTTTGATGTCTATCCTGAATGACGATATCAATCAGCTGGAACGCTTTTTGGATCGGGGCGCGAATGAAATCCTTCAAGTAGCGACAACGGTGATAATTATTGGCGGTGCCTTCTTTATTCTGGCTCCCAGTGTGGCTTGGATGGCGATGCTGCCGATGCCGTTTGTTCTGTGGGGTTCGATTGTCTTTCAGCATCGCCTTGCCCCCCGCTATACTGAGATTCGGGAAAAAGTCAGTCTGCTCAACAGTCGCCTCTCGAATAATTTGAGCGGGATGACAACGATTAAAAGCTTTGTCACGGAAGACTATGAAGCGAGCAGGATGGCAGTCGAAAGTGAGGCTTATCGACAAAGTAACCGGAGAGCGATCGCACTTTCGTCCGCTTTTGTCCCTTTGATTCGCATCATTATTTTAGTTGGGTTCACGGCAACGCTGTTAATCGGCGGGATGGACGCTGCTGCTGGCAGATTGTCTGTGGGTACTTACAGTGTACTGGTATTCCTAACCCAGCGGTTGCTCTGGCCTTTGACAAGATTAGGAGAAACGCTCGATCAATATCAACGGGCAATGGCTTCTACAAATCGGGTAATGAATCTGCTCGATACACCGATTGCAATTCATTCAGGACACATTTCCTTACCCGTCGCTTCAGTGCGGGGTGAAATGGAATTAAAAGATGTCAGTTTTGCCTACAATGGGCGAAATCCAGTCATTCAAAATCTCTCTTTACACATTCCCGCCGGTAAAACAATCGCAATTGTCGGTTCTACTGGATCGGGCAAGAGTACCTTAGTGAAACTGTTGCTGAGGTTGTACGAAATTCAGTCTGGAACGATGACATTGGATGGGATTGATTTACGCGATTTGAAATTAAGAGATTTGCGTTCCTGTATTGGTTTAGTCAGTCAGGATGTCTTCTTATTTCACGGCACGGTGAAAGAAAATATCGCCTACGGCAGTCCTGACGCAACTGAAGCTGAGGTAATAGAAGCGGCTAAAATTGCCGAAGCTCAAGACTTTATCCTGCAACTTCCCCAAGGTTACGACACGATTGTCGGTGAGCGGGGGCAAAAGTTGTCAGGTGGGCAAAGACAGCGGATTGCGATCGCGCGTGCGGTTTTGAAAGATCCGCCGATTCTCATCTTGGATGAAGCCACCTCCGCTGTAGACAATGAGACAGAAGCAGCCATTCAGCGATCGCTCGAACGAATTACCGTCAATCGCACCACGATAGCGATCGCTCATCGCCTCTCCACCGTCCGCAATGCTGATTGTATCTATGTCATGGAACAAGGCTTCTTAGTAGAGCAAGGACGACACGAACAACTATTAGAAGAACAGGGAATTTATGCCAGCCTTTGGAAAGTGCAGACAGGCATCAAAAATGGAAAAATTTAGCCGTTTTTTTCTTCTATTCAACCCTCGTGAACGAGCTTACCCTAGTCACGAAAATATGTAGACTGCTGCTAAATCAAAGCCTCTCGCCTCCTAGGAGAGAGGTTTGGAGAGAGGTCAAAAATGTACTGCACTCAACCGAGAACCACTCTATCTTTCTCATCCTCTTTCATCGCCTTGCTCATTGAACCTAGCACCGAAGATTTTTAGGCTTCTACGCTGCTGTTCCGTTAACCCCATTCCTTTCCCAAAATTGCAATTCTCCACCACCGCACCTGACCATATTGTTTCATTAAGAGTTGCACCCCTCAAATCCGCATTTCTCAAATCTGCTCCAGTAAAATTGGCAAACAAAAGGTCAGCTTCCAATAAACTGCTTCCCCTCAAATTTGCCCCTGATAAATCACCCCGAATAAAGTTAACTCCATCTAAATTCAAGTTAGATAAATCCGCTCCCCTGAGCTTAGGGAACTTCACCCGGCTTGTATCTCTAAAAAAATTCATGACGCAAGCTACATTTGGTTCGGTTAACGGCATTTTAGTTAAAAAATCAGCATAACGCGCTATCCCCAAGTCTTTGAGGTTCTGCAAGCGTTTTTGGGGATCTTGTGCCAAAAATTGGCTGCAAATAAAATGAAGGTCTTGCGTTGGGGCGTTTAGCATGACTGTCCAGCATGACTTCAGATAAAGGAATCTTAAGATTAAACATCTCTTACTCTAGGCAGATAGTTCCACTAACTTTGGGACGATTCCAGAAGAGAATTTTTCCTTCTCACGGTATAAGATTCAACTGGTTTATCGTGGCAAAATTAGGAATATGAACACTCTTGAACGGCTCGAAAATCTCAACCACATCCGCAGACTTAGCCGCCTGATGGATAATGCAATCCGAATCCCAGGCATCGGCTTTCGTATTGGTTTAGACCCGATTATTGGTCTGATACCAGGTGCCGGAGATATCATCAGCACCGGGTTTTCGGCTTACATCATCTATTTAGCTGCCCGCTTCGGCTTACCGCGTGAAATCCTACAAAAGATGATATTTAATATCGCCTTAGAAGCCACAGTCGGCTCGGTGCCTTTGGTAGGAGACTTATTCGATGCATACTACAAGTCAAATATCCGTAACTTGGCGCTTTTAGAGCAACATCTTCAGGTGGCTGAACCCGAACTGAATGAAGTCACCCCCCTTCAGACTGTAACGAGCATCAATTGATAGTAACGCAGCCGGAAGGAAGCGCTTCCTTCCGGCTAAAAAGCCATTTAGACTATCGTTCAATCTTGACAGAAAGAATTTTGTCTCCCTGACGAATCGCATTGACTACATTCATGTCTTCAGTTTTACCAAAAACTGTGTGTTGTCCGTCTAAATGGGGTTGAGGAGCGTGGCAAATAAAGAATTGACTCCCACCTGTATTGCGCCCCGCATGAGCCATTGATAAACTTCCTGCCTGATGCTTATTTGGGTTAATTTCACAGTTGATTTTGTAACCTGGACCACCTGTTCCCGTTCCCTGCGGACAGCCACCCTGAATCATAAAGTTAGGAATGACTCGGTGGAAATTAAGACCGTCGTAAAACCCTTTTTCAGATAAGTCAACAAAATTTTTCACCGTGTTCGGTGCATCTTTGTCAAACAGCTCCAAATTGATTGTGCCTTTGTCGGTTTCCATAATCGCGCGAGTCATAGTTTCTCCTTTTCTAATCCCTTCGGATGATTGATTGATGTGGCTAGGAATATGCCACAAACCAACCATTTTAGAATAAAAACACTCTATCTTTACTTTAGCTAATTTTAAAACGGTAATCTCTTTGACACAGATTCGCGCTTCGGACGCACGCACCAAGATCGAAGCCTATAGCACAAGTGGTACGCTATATGCGAGCGTCCGCTATAAACAGGCTACCCGCTAGTTGGACGCGGAACGAAGCCTGTCCTGTGCCTCCGGAACTGGCAATTGAGATGATTTCTCCTAACCAAACTATAAAAGAATTTGAAGAGAAGGATAAGGCTTACTTTGATGCGGGTGTGTTACGAGTTTGGATTGTCGAGCATGAAAGTTTAAGTATTAGAGTCTTTTCTCGAAATAACACAAGTGAATACACTGATAACACACCAATTATAGACTCCTTATTTCCTGGATTGGAAATAACACCAAAACGGTTTTTTGAAGAATCAGAATTAGTTTAATTTCCAGTAGCGATCGCTATTGCGTAGAACCTATAAATCTAAACTAATAAATATTAATTATTTCGGGCATCGCCAGCAGGTTTTTAAATAGCGCTGAAGCTGCCTCAGTATTTTCGTTAGGAGCTAAAAACCTGAAAGCAGAAGCAGCTAAATAAGACGGATTTTGTTCAAAAGCAATCCAACGCCGTTGCAAAGCCTCAGCCGCTGCGCCAGTCGTATTCGAGCCAGCAAAAATATCGAGGACTGTATCTCCTGAATCGGTGAGAAAGTTAATAAAAAACATCGGCAGTTTTTGAGGAAACCGCGCCGGATGTGCAGAAATTCCAACGGCTTTGCAAAGTTGAATGTATCGAGAATTGCTTTCAGTATTAGGGATTTGCAACAAGTTGGAAGGTATAGCACCGCCGTTATTAGTCGCAAAACCCGATCCGATATCGTGACCTGAAGGGCGTGCTTTGGGTTTATAGTATTTTTCAGGATTCTCGTGTAGCTTTTTCATTCGTTCCGAATAAGGAACTAAAACGTTACTCACATTCGCTTTAGGATAGTCAGTTTTTGATAGCCACCAGACAGTATTGACAGAATCCTTCGTGCGGATCTTACGTTTATTCACCCATTCAATCGGCGAAGGTAACTTAGAAGGGTTGTGCCAAAAAAACTCCTCAGCTAAGCGAAAATCTAGCTCATCGCAGAGTTTAATTAAAATCCGGTAATTGTAGAGCGATCGCACTGGACGTTTACTTTGATAAGCACCCCCAAGATCGAGGACAAAACTTCCCTGCGGTGATAGGATGCGATACACTTTTTGACAGAAGGCAAAAAGCCAATCTATATAGGCTTCCTGCTCAACATTGCCATAACTCTTTTCGCGTAGCAAAGCAAATGGAGGAGAGGTCATTACTAGATCGATTGAGTCAGATTCAAGACAATCTAGCAATTCAAGCGAGTCACCAACATAGGCAGCACCGTAATTTGTAGCATACAAAGGTTCCTTTAGATTCATCGCTGCCATTTTTCACAAATACTTTCAAAACAAATTGTATAATTAAATCAATTCTCAGCAAATACAAGCTCTTTGTAGCTTGTAGTACGTTAGAAATAACATAGGCGTAAAGTAAGAGGTCAAAATATGAACAGAGATAATCCAAAAAAGGGAAATAATCAGGAGAAAAATATTGCCTCTCCTTCACCTAGCGAACCAAAACAGGTTCCTCACACGATTGACATAGATGGGAAGCGTCCAATCGCGCCAGATAATATTCAGATTGAAGACACTCTTGACGTAGATGGACACCGACCGATTACCTCTAGTAATCTTCAGTTTGAGGACACTCTTGACGTAGATGGACACCGACCGATTGATCCAAGCGATATTCAGGTTTGTGAAACCGTGGAAATCGATGGAAAGCGCCCAATTACTTCAAATGATTTTCAGGTTCAGGGCACTGTTGACGTAGATGGGCACCGTCCAATTGGCTCTAGCAATCTTCACATTGATGAGACAATGCATATAGCTGGAAACCGCCCAGTTGCTTCAAATAATCCGGACGATCTTGACATTACAAACGATTACATGGATTAGCCTTTATAGGCTTCTTTTTACCTGTTTTATCTAGGATGCCGCATTAAAAGCCATCTGCCAGAAATCCTGCTCTAATTCAGCCACCTTTAAAAAAGCTTCTTCGGCTTGATGCTGAACAGTTTCTGATGCAGTTTGTAGCATTTCATCTGCTTGCTGTTCCAAAAGTTTTACATATTCCGTAAAACCTGGATTTCCCCAACGGTCGGCAAACTCAGCATAGGGATCTGGCATGACTCCTGGTAATTGCCAACCTTGATTATAAGCAAGCTCAATTGCCCAAAATGCAGTCGCTCGAACTGGGTGTGGCATTATCGAAAGACTGTGCATATAGTCACAGTATTCTGTGCAAGTTGATTGTTTTTGGGTATTGAGATTCAATTGTCGTTCAGAGGCTTTTGCTTTGAACCAGTTGAGTTCATCTTTCAGTGCGACTAATCCACCCAGAATGACATCAAAATGAGCGGGTGGTGCAACTGCCAAAATTTGTGCCACCATCCGCGTGAACTCTACTACAAAAAGATAATCTTGTACCAGCCAGGTGTTAAATTGCTGCGGCTGAATGGTTCCTAATTTGCATTGCACTAGGAAAGGATGCACCGTTGCTTGGTGCCAAACTTGAGTATGTTTTTGAAGAAGTTGTTGGCAGCTTAAGGTCATCTCTATTTTAGATTATGGATTAGCAGTTTATTGAAATACTGAGTATTAATACTTAATTTTAGTAGATTTTAGCGATCGCCTTCTTGTTGAATTTCTTAACTTTAGGCTGGGCTGATTTTCAGACTTTAGAGAGAGTTATTCTCTAAAGTTTTTTACTCACACTGAGTATAGAGCGTTAGGATACAACGTTACAAAAGTATAAACAAAAGGGTACTCAGAACGCAACCTCTCATAGAGGCAGTCTTTCGACTTTGAAGGCGTAAATACCATGTTTCAAAGTGTAAAAATGATGCTGGATTTGTCCAGCACACAATTTTGTTTTGCTAAAGTTTCAGTGGCTCCGAGTGGGATTCAAGCCGTGAATACCCCTATAAAAGAGGCAACACTTGTTTTTTCAAGTCCACAGTTTTTTGTTGCCTTGATTGCCGGAGTATTAATGGCATTTGCTTTCCAATTTTTGTTAACCAATTTTTCGATTGCTGCTGGAATTTCATCCGCAGAGAATCCCTTAGATTCGGATGATGATGATACAGAAACTTGGGGCGAAAAAGTTCGTAGCATTGAATCTAAGGTAGGAATTTGGACATTATTGACGGTCAATATCGCCATATTCATTGCTTGTTTTCTGGCGGTGAAACTGACTCTGATTAGCAGCGTCATTTTAGGTGCAATCACTGGCGTCGTGATTTGGTCAGCTTATTTTTTGCTGCTCCTTTGGGTGAGTTCTACGGCAGTGGGTTCCTTAATTGGTTCGGTGGTGAATACTGCGGGTTCAGGGATGCAAGGGGTGATGGCGACAGCCAGCACTGCGCTTGGTGGGAGTGCGATGAATAGGCAGATTGTTTCTACTGCTGAAGCATCCGCCGCCGCCGTTCGCCGGGAATTGAGTTCGTCTCTCGATCCGGATAGCTTGCGAGAAACAATTAAGGATTACTTTACAGATTTGCAACTGCCAAAGCTAGACATCAATAAGGTTCGCAGCGACTTAGAAAAGTTACTGAGCGATGTTGATGTGAAATCTATTGCGGGGAATGACGTTTTACGCAATGTCAATCGCCAAACTTTTGTGGATTTAGTCAGTAGCCGCAGTGATTTCTCTAAGCAGGAGGTTAATCGGATTGCGGATCAATTGGAAGTTGTTTGGCAGAAGGTATTCGGTCAACAACAGCCAACACAAACAGATCCGCAGGTTGAATTACTCAACTTTCTGAAACAAGCCGCTCCAGAGGAGTTGAAATCTAATGAGCTTTCTGCCAAGCTTTCTCAACTTGTTGGAGTTGGACAAGGCAAATCAGAGCGCAGTCATGGCAATGGCTTGATGGAACACTCCATGCAGTTGGGTGTAACTGCGTTACTGGGAGAAGTCATGAAGCGGACGGATCTCTCCGATTTAGATGTGGAAAAAATTTCCAGCCAGTTGCAACATTTGAAAGAGCAAGCAACTAAACAAGCTAAAACGGTGGGGACAAAAGTTGCCGATAAGGTGCCTGCGCCATCTTTTAGCACGATTAAGGCAGATGTAGAAAACTACCTGCTAAATTCCAAACCTTGGCACTTGAACCGAGAAACGATTAAGCAGGAATTTAGAGAAGTTATTTACGATTCGGATGCAGCTCCTGGAAAAGTTCGGCAGCAGATCGAGCAATTGAATCGGGACTATTTTGTAAGGGTGCTGGAAGCACGGGGTACTTTCACCTCCGAGCAAGTTGCGGATATTGCTGAGCAGATGGATAGTATTCGGCAGGAAGTTTTTGAAACTGTCCAGGGTGCGGAATCTCAAGAACAGTCGCAAGACCTCCGCGATCGCGTTGAACATTATCTGCACTCGACGGGTAAGGAAGAACTAAACCCAGAAGGCATTGAGCGCGATTTCAAAGCACTTCTAGAAGATCCAGATGCTGGGATTGATGCTTTAAGCGATCGCCTCTCGCAATTCGACCGCGATACTTTAGTGCAACTCCTCTCTCAACGAGAAGACTTGAGTCAAGAGGAAGCCGATCAACTAATCGGTCAGTTGGAAAGTACGCGCGATCGCGTCTTGTCTCAAGCTCAAGAATTGCAAGACCGCGCCAAATCTGAAGCGGAAGGACTGTGGCAAAGGGTAGAATCCTATCTGCGCGATACTCACAAAGAAGAACTGAATCCTGAAGACATCAAGCGAGAGTTGCAAACGCTTCTCAATGACCCTCAGGCAGGAGTTGCCGCACTCCGGACGCGACTTTCTCATTTTGACCGCGATACGCTGGTGCAATTGCTTAAGGGACGCGGCGATCTGAGCGAAGAACAGATTGATGGAACAATCCATCAGATCGAATCAGTGCGAGAGAGTATTCTGCACGCACCGCAACAATTAGCTGGTCAAGCAAAGGATCGCTACGACCAAGTGACGAACCAGATTGCTGAGTATCTGCGAAACACCAACCTGGAAGAACTCGATCCGCAAGGCATCCAGCAGGATTTGGCAAAACTCCTGAATGACCCGAAAGAGGGCAGTTTAGCGCTCAGAGAAAGACTGTCTCACGTCGATCGGGAAACCTTGGTGAAGCTGCTGAGTCAACGAGAAGACTTGAGCGAAGAGCAAGTCAATCGAGCAATCGATCGGCTGCAAGAGGCGATTCGCAGCATTGTCAAAGCGCCGCGACGCTTGGCAACCCGTGCCAGAGACACGGTTCAGAATTTCCAAACCGATTTGGAAGATTACCTGCGGAACACGAACAAACAAGAACTCAACCCGGAAAGCATCAAACGAGAGTTGCAATTAATGCTGAACGATCCCCAAGCGGGGTGGAAGAATATCAGCGATCGCTTCTCTCATTTCGACCGTTCCACCTTTGTTGCACTCCTATCGCAACGAGAGGATATCTCAGAGGAGGAAGCCAACCGGATTGTCGATCAAATTGAATCGGTTCGCCATCAGTTTGTCGAACAAGCGCAGAATGCCCAGCACAAAGTGCAATCGGTGCTTGACGGAGTTTTTGGCAAGATTCGCAATTACCTCAACTCCCTGGATCGTCCAGAACTCAATTACGAGGGAATTAAGCGCGATTTCCGCAAACTCTTTGACGATCCGCAAGCTGGATTCGACGCGATGCGCGATCGCCTCTCGCAATTCGATCGGGACACTTTGGTGGCTCTGTTGAGTTCCCGCGAGGATATTTCTGAAGCGGATGCTAACCGACTCATCGACCAGATTGAAGGGGTGCGCGAGAGTACGATACACCGCGCTGAACGCTTCCAGCAGGAAACGAAACGACGCATCAAAGACCTCAAGCGCAAAGCGAAGCAGCAAGCAGAGGAAACCCGAAAATCTGCTGCAACCGCTGCTTGGTGGCTCTTTGGAACCGCGCTAACTTCTGTCGCCACCGCAGCGATCGCTGGAGTCATCGCTGTATCCGGTTTCGCTTTCTTTAGCTAAAGCTTTAACGATTTCCAAGCAAGTTAAGCCTCCTTTTCAGGAGGCTTTTTCTTACATTTTGCATCCAGCTCAATCCTTTCTCTGGAAAAGCTTGAGATTTCCTAAGTCATCGCCGCCGGGATGTTCGATTGATCAAACCGAGAGCGGCTGCCAAAAGAGCTGAACCAATAATTGACCAGATAATTGGGAAGGATTTCCCTCCAATATTGAGAGCAAATATCACCGGAAGATTAAACTCTTTGGCTACCCACAATCCAATGTATGCACCAATAATCCCGACAATTATCGAGAGTAGACAGCCCCCTGCCGAGTAACCCACTAACGCTTGCCCAGTGCCGCCGCAGAACGCAGCAATGACCAACAATACTAGAAACTCGATTGGCGTCATTGTTCCTCCAGTACCGGAGTGATGAAACTGCTAATAGGTTCGCACAAGTAGGTGCTTTTTCAGGAAAGTTGTGGATT
Source organism: Coleofasciculus sp. FACHB-1120 (assembly GCF_014698845.1). Classification (NCBI taxonomy): domain Bacteria; kingdom Bacillati; phylum Cyanobacteriota; class Cyanophyceae; order Coleofasciculales; family Coleofasciculaceae; genus Coleofasciculus; species Coleofasciculus sp. FACHB-1120. The sequence goes on from NZ_JACJTV010000026.1 coordinate 68,476, forward strand.
CAGAGCAATGAAGGCGATCGCTCTCTAAAATCTCATTCATGGCTTGCTCCTACTCCAGCCAACCGGCAACTTCCAGATTTAAACTCCAGGGGAGAGCTTTTGTACCATAGATTTATTCGCCCATCCACTTACATCGCTCATCGTCATGGTAGGCACCGGAACCCAACTCACATTACAGGAATTTCTAGCTTTACCTCAAGGAGATGTAACCTATGAGTTTGTAGATGGTCAGGCAGTGCCTAAAGTGTCTCCTAAGCTTTTTCATTCTGTACTACAGTCAGCTTTGTGGGTTCTCATGGGTGCCTGGTGTAAAGGACGAGGACGAGTTGTTCAAGAATGGGCAGTGCTGTTGAAACGTCATGGTCAAGACTGGGCACCTATACCCGATTTGACTTACATTTCTTACCAACTCCTACCCGCCAGTTGGAAGCGGAACGAAGCTTGTCCTGTGCCTCCTGAACTGGTGATTGAGATTATCTCTCCAGACCAAACCCTGAAAGAATTTGAAAATAAAGCGAAAGACTACTTTGACGCTGGTATTTTAAGAGTCTGGGTTGTAGATCCTGAAGCGATGAATATCCGGGTATTTTTCCCAGATGGGTCGAACCAACTTTACACAGATACTACGCCCATTGTGGATACCCTGCTTCTAGGTTTGGAACTAACGCCCAGACAGATTTTTGAACAAGCAGAACTGATTTAATGGTTCCACTGCTACAGATGCTACAGATGCGATCGCTAAATTATGAATCACTACTTTGCCACAGTTGCCCGTGGTCTAGAGCCTACTGCCGCTGCTGAACTGGAACGTCTAGGGGCAAAGGAAGTTCGTCCTGATTTTACTGGAGTACATTTTGTTGGCGATAAAGCATTGCTATACCGGGTGAATCTCTGGGCAAGGACAATTTTTCGAGTGCTAGTCCCCATCCATGAATTTGCCTGCTATGACGCCCAGATGCTCTACCAAGGGGTGCAAAACATCTCCTGGGATGAGTATCTACGCCCCAACAACACCCTAGCTGTGGACTGTACAGGGGGCAATCAAAAACTTAACCACACCCACTTCACGGCTTTACAAGTTAAAAACGCCATCGTAGACCAACAGCGTGACAAATCAGGTCACAGGTCTAGCGTTGATACCGAAAGTCCAGATGTGCGGATTAATGTCCACATCCATCAAGACCGTTGCATTTTAAGTTTAGACAGTTCGGGTACAAGTCTCCACCGCCGGGGATACCGACCCGCAATGGGACTGGCTCCGCTTAAGGAGACGCTGGCGGCGGCTATCCTCGACATGGCAGAGTGGGATGCGAATCTTCCCTTTTTAGACCCGCTATGCGGCTCTGGAACTCTCCCCTTAGAGGCAGCTTTAAAAGGTTTGAATATTGCCCCCGGATTATTTCGCGAAAATTTTGGCTTTTTCAGCTGGCTGGACTTTGATGAAGCTCTGTGGGACGAGATATGGGCGGAAGCTGAAAACAGCGAAATCTCAGACTTAAAAGCACCAATTTGGGGGAGCGACAAAGACCCTGATATCCTAAGCCAAGCTCACACGAATGCCCAACGGTGTGGCATTGAAGATAAGCTAACGTTTACGCAAACCGAATTATCCCAATTAGAAGCACCCGCCGACAGCGGCGTTCTCATCTGTAATCCTCCCTACGGAGAACGTCTGGGAGATGAGAGAGAATTGGGCGAACTCTACAAAATGCTTGGTGATGTTTTCAAACAACGCTTCAAAGGTTGGACTGCCTTTGTTTTGACCGGAAACAAAGAGTTATCGAAAAGAGTGGGACTCAAAACATCTCGCCGCATTCCTGTTTATAACGGTTCTTTAGCGTGTACTTTGCTCAAGTACGAATTGTATTAGAAATTAAAGCCAGTGGAAGAGTCGAAAGCATTCATCTTTCTCCCCAATTCTGTTAAGACTCAATCTCAGCGAGTTCCATCCAGCGTTCAGTCGCAGTATCAATAGCCTGAGTTAAAGTTTCCACCTTTTGATAGAGTTCCCCAACTTGGGCGACTTTGCCAGGAGCTGCATTATAAAGTGCTTTCTCTGCCTCAGCTTTTTCGGTTTCCAATTGAGCAATCTTGGCTTCAAGTTTTTCAAACTCGCGCTTTTCCCAAGTTGAAAGCCTACGCCGTTTGTTGTTATTGTTACTAGAGGGTTTTGGCTCTGCTGGACGTACTTGGGGCGGCGCTGAATTTGAGCTATCTTTAGCATTGGCAGCTTCGCGCAATGCTGCTTCTTCTTCGGCTTTCTTGTAGTCCAAGTAAACTGAGTAATTGCCTGGATATTGGCGCAGATTGCCACCCTCTTCAAAGGAAAATATTTTGTCTACAGCGCGGTCGAGGAAGTAGCGATCGTGGGAGACACAAATCATACAGCCGGGGAAATCTTCTAGATAGTCTTCTAGCACCGCCAGGGTTTGAACATCTAAGTCATTGGTGGGTTCATCAAGAATTAGAACATTGGGCGCACTCATCAAAACGCGCAACAGAAATAGGCGGCGTTTTTCCCCACCCGAAAGTTTATGAATCGGGGCATATTGTTGATTTCCGGGGAATAGAAAACGCTCCAACATTTGGGAAGCCGTAATCTGAGTTCCATCGGCAATCTTGAGATATTCTCCAACTTCTTTAATGTAGTCAATCACTCGCAAATTTTCATTTAATGCAACGAGTAATTCTTCAGAGTGCTGGTTAAAATAGCCGATGTGAATGGTAGAGCCAATGTCAACGTTTCCAGAATCCGGTTGAACGCGCCCGGTGATAATATCCATCAAAGTCGATTTGCCTGCACCATTCCCCCCGATGATGCCGATACGATCTTCGGGACTAAATGCATAGGTGAAATCTTTGATTAAGGTGCGCCCATCGTAGGCTTTAGAAATATTAGTTAAATCAATAACTTTTTTGCCAATCCGACGACTCAGAGTGGAAATATCGACTTTGCCCTGAGTTTGTTTAAACTCAGTTGCTTGCATCTCGTGGACGCGATCGATCCGAGCCTTCTGCTTGGTACTCCGGGCTTTTGGTCCTCGCTTCAACCATTCCAACTCTCGGCGAAGGACTCCCTGATGTTTGCGTTGGCTGCTGACAGCAGACTCTTCAGCGAGTGCTTTTTTCTCTAGATAGTAGGAATAGTTACCTGCGTAGGTGTAGAGGTCGCCTCGGTCGATTTCAAGAATTCGGTTGGTGACGCGATCGAGAAAATAGCGGTCGTGAGTGATGAGCAGAATTGCTCCTCGATAGCGGTTCAAATAACTTTGTAACCACTCAACAGATAGAGCATCTAGATGGTTGGTTGGTTCATCCATCAACAACACTTCGGGTTCTGAAAGTAAAGCGGTTGCCAAAGCAATTCGCTTGCGATAGCCGCCGGATAGACTCGCAATTTTAGCGTTAAAGTCTTCAATTCCCAGCTTGGTGAGGATGATTTTGGCATTTGTCTCCAGTTCCCAAGCACCCGTGGCATCCATCTGCTGCATGACGGTAGAAAAGCGGGACATGAGCTGGCTATCTTCTCGATTGTGAGCCAGTTTGTCTGACAGTTCCTCATATTCGCGGACGAGAGACATTTGCTCTCCGCTATCAGCAAAGACTTGCTCTAGAACTGTGAGATTTTCATCTAAGTCGGGTTGCTGGGGTAAGTAAACAATCCGCACGCCAGAATTGACTAAAAGTTGACCGCCGTCAATCGGTTCTAGACCGGCTATCATCTTCAACAGCGTTGATTTTCCGGAGCCATTCGTACCGATTAGACCGACTTTATCGGTGGCATCAAGGCTAAAGCTAGCATCTTTTAAAATTTCTTTGATGCCAAAGTCTTTTTTAACTGATTGCAGTGTAAATATGCTCATTTTATTCTCAACTTTGTTTGGAGGGAGTAGGTGTTGCCTGTGAGTTGCGTAGGTTGAGGGGGAAGCATTCGGGAGTGTGATTTCTTGTCGTATGTTTATGTTTATCCCCCAAATCCTTCGCCCCTACAAAATCATCTATGTAGGGGCGAAGCATGAGCTTAACGATGTGTTAGCTGGCAACCTTTAATTTTATTCGCTTATGCTTCGCCCTTGTTTATTCCGAAAAGGCGAATCCACCCCCTAATAAAACTATTGAGGGGCAGTTGCCTCCTGAAGATTACCCAGGTTGAAGAGGAATGGGATACTGCTATTAGAGTCACCACCCGTGACGAGAACTTTTGGCATTTGGGAACCTCCTTGTCTCCATGCTTCGATCGCTTCTTTCTGAAGAACTAGTCCACCCCCTTGTTGCTTCAGAGTTTCAGCTAAAAGTCGTTGAGCCTCAGCTCTACCTTTAGCGCGATTGATGTCTGCTTGGGCTTCTTGTTCAGCTTCTTGCGCCACATAGACTGCTCGTTGTGCCCGCTGTTCGGCGATTTGTTTTTCCTCAACTGCTCTCGCAAACTCTGGCGAGAAAGTTAGGTCAACTACACTAGTATCTAGCACGATAATTCCGTACTTATCTAACCGTTGACCCAAGGCAGTATCAAAGTCTTGTTTCAGTTCCTCTCTTTTAGTAATTGCTTCTTCAACGGTTCTTCTAGCCGCTGCTACTTTAAAGGATTCCTGAGTCTGCGGTGCAATAATTTTTGACACGATATTCTCTAAGGTTCCTTGTTTCCTTCTCACTTCAACGACTTGGGTAGGGTCGAGACGAAAGTTGATGGCAAATCTAGCAGTTAAATCCTGTAGATCCTTGGTGGAACTCTGCGCCGGAACTTCAAATTTTTGCACGGTCAAATCATAGATGTCTACGACTGATATCAGTGGTGGTTTGAGGTGGATGCCCTCTAGCACGGCTCCATCTCTCGCTTTCCCTAAGATGCTGATGACTCCTGCCTGACCTGGGTTAATAATTACAAAAGAATTGAGACTAATGAAGAGGACTAAGGCAGTGATAATCCCTAGAATTGATAATTGTAAATTCTGCGCGTACTGATTTTTCAAGAGCCGATCTCCTTTTGTTTTGGTGTGACTCAGGGGTTATGGTCTGCCACCTCTACTTCTGTATCACCCTTCTCCACGGTAAACTAAAACTCATGTTTACCCGTTTTCTACCATCCGCAGCTCAAGCGCTGACAGAATCCACCTCGATAGCCCTAGCAGAGAGTATCGAGCAGACTGCGATCGCAACTCCTCTGTCGCCACAGGCGATCGCGACTACCTACGTTCATCAGGGTAGCGGTGGAACGCCCATCCTGTTACTGCATGGCTTCGATAGCTCTATCTTCGAGTTTCGTCGCCTCCTGCCACTGCTGGCAGCCCAAAATGAAGCCTGGGTTGTCGATTTGCTGGGTTTCGGCTTTACCGAACGACCGGCTGGGCTCCCGTTTAGCCCAACAGCCATTAAAACCCATCTCTACTACTTCTGGAAAACGCTGATTAACCAGCCAATCGTTCTCGTGGGAACTTCAATGGGGGGTGCAGCGGCAATTGATTTTACCCTCACCTACCCCGAAGCGGTGCAAAAGTTGGTGTTGATTGATAGCGCTGGTTTCGCGAGTCCCCCCAACATCGGCAGGTTGTTGTTTCCTCCCATCAGTTACCTGGCGACTTCATTTTTGCGAAATCAGAAAGTGCGCGATCGCATTTCACGCAGTGCTTATCACGATCAAAGCTTTGCCTCTCTCGATGCCTTGCTCTGTGCGGCGTTGCACCTGGATCTCCCCAATTGGCATGATGCCCTGATTGCATTTACCAAAAGCGGAGGATACAACTTTTTGAGCGATAAAATTGCCCAAATCGACAAGCCGACGCTGATTCTGTGGGGAGAGTTTGACAGGATTTTAGGGACGGCTGACGCAGAGAAATTTAAAAGAGCGATCGCACTTTCTCAACTCATCTGGATCGAGAATTGCGGTCACGTTCCCCACTTGGAACAGTCCCGGATTACTGCCCAGCATATTCTAGAATTTTGCTAAATTTTTAGCTTTTCCTTCTTCTTGCCCTTTGACTTAATTGCCCTCGATTCAATCGTAAACTCTGGAATATCCTGGAGTTCCGCTTCACACAAGCTGTACTGCTCACAAACCAAACTGAGGCGAACCCCTGAACTGGTCACTTGATTCACTGAATGAGTTAAATCGCCCTGAAAATCTAGCAGCGTGTTGGCTTGAGGGCGGATTTGTCCTACATTACGCTTCTGGCAGCGTAACATTAACTCTCCTCCCATCAAGTCCCGTGGCACTTGAACATAGAGGACACTCACCCTTGCTGGCGGTTCGATACTCTTGCAGTAAGAGCGCAAACTGCGGTCAATGTGAGGATCGACGCGCGAACCCTCCTTCAGCATCAGAGGATTGAGATAGAACGCATTACACGCGGAGTGCAAAGCCACGTTGAGATAAGGTTTGAAAAAGGGAAAACTTCGTTCAACTTCGCTCAAGCCCGAACGCTGAAATACAACTGAAAATCCCTTCGTGCCGATAAAATCGCGGTTCAAGTTATTAACCGCAAAATACGGACAAGCGAGAATCTGCCCCTGCAATTCGCTCAGGTAGTCAGGCTCAAAAACTTGGTGCTGTAGGCGGTAGTAGCTCAAGAAACTCTCAGAAAATGAAATGTCCTTCTGTTAGTTGTATCGCTTGTTGCACCTTATTGGGTAGATTTCACCACGCCATCCCGGCTCTTTCAAAATTAAGTAAATTATTTTTACAGAAATGGATAAATCAGCAATTTAGGAATTAATAGGTTTACCCTACTTTGTATCCATCATTGTTTCAGGGAAATGGTGCGACCATGATGCTGAACACATACAAAGTAGAAGAGTGGGATGCCAAGCTGTTTCTGAACCGCTGTGCTAAAACACATCACCGTCAAGACATTCTTCTCTACCTTGCTGTTAGCAATGATTGTTCCCACCTGGAAAACTTAGCCGCCGAAGTTCAAAATAATTTTCATGGCTGGTTTGACAAAGACAAGCCGATTTCAGAAGGCGCGAACGACCTGAGTGTCATTGTCAACTGCTGCCAACAAAGCCCCATCGGTAAATTGCTGCCGGGTGCCCTCTACGTTCATGTATCAGCACTTTCTCACCTCGACCCTTTGCTGAGGCTATACGAGGGCTATGCCAGACGAACGGTAGGACGTATTGATGGCGCTACCCTAATTAAATTCAATATTGAGCAGCCTAAAATCTCTTACTTGTTCTATCCTGACTTTGATCCCGACCCGCATCCCGCCTTACAAGCTAGCATCCAGATTGATGTTCGCGACGGGAGTTCAACTTATCGAGACTACAGTACCAGCGACAATCCCCCGGTTCTCCACCGCAAGGAAACCTTTGTCACTCCCGATTATCCCCACTACGAAAAATTTGCCAACCTCACTCGCCAGGAAGAAAAATTGCGGCTTTTAGACAAAACCCGTGGCATTGGAACGCTTCGGGGTTGGTTAGAATGCTTACAAGATTATGGGGTAGAAATTCAGGGTCATCAAGTTATTCGGCAGAAGACTGGAGATAACTTACATCCAACGTCTCTACATTCGACACTGCCTAAAATAGAGCGTCACAAAGCTGCAATTGCTCGCAAAAATCTTTCTCGCCCCGTGCGTCTGGCTTTAGAAGCTGGCTTATTTAGTGAAGATAGCACTTTCTTTGACTATGGTTGCGGCTACGGAAGCGATATTCAGCACATAGCGGAAAAGGGCTACACCAGCGCTGGATGGGACCCTTATTACTCTCCAGATACCCCCCGTACCACCGCTGATATTGTTAATCTCGGTTATATCATCAATGTCATTGAACGTACAGATGAGCGTCGAGAAGCATTATTAAACGCCTGGGAGTTAACAGGAAAAGTCCTGATTGTTGCTGCACTGGTTTTAATTGATGACCGAGGCGCGGGTCAAGTTGCCTACGGCGATGGGGTAATTACTCGCCGCAATACTTTTCAGAAATACTACGAACAGGAAGAACTGAAAATTTATATTGACCAGGTTCTTAATGTTAATGCGGTGCCAGTTGCACTTGGCATTTACTTTGTTTTCCGAGATGAAAGCCTTGCCGAAGCTTACCGCGCCTCTCGCTTTCGTTCCCGCGCCACAACTCCCAGAGTGCGTGCCAATATCAAGCGATTTGAAGATTATCAGGAAATGCTGGCACCGCTGATGGCTTTTGTCACCGAACGCGGTCGTCTGCCTGTCAAAAATGAAAAACCAGAATTAGAAAATTTGAGGGCTGAATTTGGCGGGTTTCGCCGTGCCTTCCAGGTCATTTTACAAGCAACCGACCAAAAAGAGTGGGATGCGATCGCTCAAAAACGCCGCTTAGACCTTTTAGTTTATCTCGCACTAGGCAAGTTCAATCATCTGAAGCTCAAACAAATATCACCAGAAGTCCGTAACGATATCAAATGTTTATTCGGTAACTACGACGAAGCCTGGGAATTAGCTGAGGAAATGCTATTTAGTCTAGGCGATCCCGGTGTAATTGCCCACTGCTGTCAACAAAGCTTGGTTGGCTGTACCAGTGGTTTTAAATACGCACCTCTCTATCCTAGTTCCTTCATGGTTCATGTTTCAGCTTTTTCCGAACTCGAACCGTTGCTGCGCCTCTACGAAGGCTGCGCTAGTCGTACAATTGGACGCATGGATGAAGCTACACTAATTAAATTCCACACCTATAAACCAAAAATTTCATATTTGTTCTACCCCAATTTTGACACTGACCCTCATCCGGTTCTGCACACCAGTATGCAAATCGATCTGAGAGATTTGAGCGTCAGCTATCGAGATTACGAAGATGATGTTAATCCACCAATCTTGCATCGAAAAGAAACGGTTGTCCAACCAGATTATCCTGGCTATAAAAAGTTTGCAAAACTCACCCAACAAGAGGAAAAACGGGGACTCTTAAAAGATACCCGTGCCATCAGAAATCTTCAGGATTGGCAACAATGTTTAGAAAGCCACTCTTTAGAAATCCAAAATTATTGTCTTCGTCGGCGTACAGATACTGGTCCGATTCAAGGGCAAAAAATAACAATAGTTTGTGAAGAAATGAAAAACTAAAAAAGGCAAATTTATAAAAAATAAAAACAATATATGATTAGAATAAAACTACCTAATTAAGTTGCTAAGCATTGAATGCGGCAAGTCATTAAGAAACAATTCTTTTAAGACCAAACACTATTTATTTTTTCGCAACAGATGCGACTTTACTCGATAGACTGTTTCCGCAATTGCTTTGCCAACTTAACCCAATGTTCAATTCCTTTCTGTGTCGGTTGTCTTGACGCTGTAAATGTTCTGATATCTCTCTTGTGTTGAGCGCCATAACTAACATGAATCGGTTTATCGATTCCGTAAAAATAAAGAGAATCAAAGGGTAATTCTTGATTTAATATCCAATCAACAAGCTGAGTGCTAGATAAACCTAAAATAATAAAATCGCAGGCAGCACCTCGCCGTTGGCAGTAATATTTACCATTTTTATTCACTTCATGCGCCATGTGCTGGTCTAGTTCCGGTGCAACTCGACCATTTTTATGACCTGTCTCTGGATCTTTTTTATCTAGGTGTCTTTTTAAGTCCTTAGAACAAAAACCATAAGTTAGGCAAAAATTATTAGCGCCAAAGAAATCAATAATTGGATCTAAAATAAATTGATTTAGCTTTTGTAGTGCAGGTAGCGTTTCTTCAGGATTTTGAGGAAATGGATAAATTTTGGATACGTACTTTTGATAAGTCTGGGTGCAGGTGCAAAAATCCTCTAAAGTAAGGTATTTTCCCAGAGAAACTTCTTTCATAGTTGAGGAACTATCGTGCATCAAGATTACAATAAGCTAGTACGCGATCGCATTCCCGAAATCATTCGTCAAGCAGGGCGAGAGTGCGAAGTAGAGGTAATGTCAGAGGCAGCGTATCACCAAGCATTGCGAGATAAACTCATCGAAGAAGCGCAAGAAGCCGCTGAAGCTACTGCTCAAGACTTAGTGAAAGAACTCGCTGACCTATACGAAGTCATCGATGCCTTGTGTGCAGCTTGTCAAATAGAGCGTTCCTCCATTCTGGTAGAACAAGAAAAACGACGTTTAGAGCGAGGTGGCTTTGACCAGCGCTTTCGATTATTGTGGACTCAGTAGCCGCGAAGTCGATACGGTAGAGGTATGGATAATCCGCTACACCTGCTAGACATCGCCGAGTCTTATCTAAGAAAATCGGTTGCACCATTAGCCACACAGATAGATAGCAGCTCAGAAGCACTACGAGAGGCACTCAAAGGACTTGGCGAACGTTCGTTACTAGCGTTGCGAGTTCCCCAAGAGCGGGGTGGTTCCGAAGTCAGCGAACAGACTTTTCGGATTTTCCAAGAGCTAATCGCAAGATACTCCGGCGCTTTGGCATTCTTGCAGGCTCAACATCAAAGTGCTGGCGGGATGCTTGCTACCAGCAAAAATTCTTCTCTCAAATGCCAGTATCTTCCCCATATGAGCAACGGGGAGATTTTAGTCGGCGTCGGCTTCTCTCAATTGCGGCGGCAGGGCGACCCAACAGTGAAAGCCTTTCCGGTTGAAGGGGGATATCATCTAGAGGGACAAGTGCCTTGGGTAACGGGCTGGGGCTTGTTTCAAGAGTTTATTGTCGCCGCCACACTCCCCGATGGGAGCGCAGTCTTTGGCATCGTGCCCTTTGCTACGAGTTATCAGGAGATGGGGGGTGCAATTACATTTACCCAGCCAATGCAACTGGCAGCAATGACCTCAACCAATACGGTCACTGCAAATCTTACCAGTTGGTTTTTGCCGCAAGAGCGTGTCGTATCTGTCAAGCCTGCGGGTTGGATTCGCGAAAACGACTTGAAGAATATCCTTCATCAAGGCTTTTTTGCTTTGGGATGCGCTAGAGCTGGACTTGATATTCTAGAAGCTGCCGCTCAAACCAAGCCAAACGCCTTTATTTCCATAGCTTTTAAGTCACTCGACCAGGAACTCACCGCCTGTAGCACTGCCATCAGACATCCCCCTAAGCCCTTTGCAGATCGTCTGCAAATCCGAGCATGGGCAATTGATTTAGCTGTGCGGTGTGCCCATGCTGCCGTTACGGTTTCCAGTGGTGCCGCCAACTACAGCCACCACGCAGCACAGCGAGTTTACCGCGAGGCACTGGTGTTTACTGTTTCCGGTCAAACTACGGCTGTAATGGAGGCGACGCTCAACAGGTTGGTGCGTTCAGAATCCGCACTTTATCTCAACTCTGAGGAGGCTCACCCTGGGAACGAGAAACAGCAACTTGAAACTTATTCCTCATCCGATTAATCTATGAATCGCCAAGAAGTTGAAGATAGAACGATTCTGATTGCTTTGACCGGTTCCAGGGGCTACGGTTTAGCGACTGAAACCTCAGACTATGACTATCGCGGCATTTTTGTGGCAACCAAGCCTTATTACCTAGGATTTTCTCAAATTGAACAAAAGGATAGAGGTTGGACAGAAGAGCCAGGAAAATTCTCTTATTTGACTAAAGATACTTCTATTTATGAGCTGAAAAAATTTTTAGAACTGTCTGCCGACAACAATCCAAATATTTTAGAGCTTCTCTGGTTCAAAGATTATGTTCTTTTAACTGAAGTCGGCAGTACCTTGAGACGTCATAAACAGATGTTTCTGTCAAAAAAGGTGAAACATACTTATGCGGGATACGGTTATGCCCAAATAAAAAAATTAGAGTCTCACCGCCGCTGGTTACTTGAACCACCAACCAGAAAACCTGAGCCAGAAGACTTTGGGTTAGAGCCTGCCCAACCGCTGATGGTGGGAGAGATTCATGCGTTTTTAGAATATCTCTACTTGTTAATTAGAGACCGGATTCAGTTTTTGGAGAAAGCGCAAGAACTTTATACTTTACTAACTGCCGAAATTGATTTTAAGGGAGTATTGAAGCAATATGCTTTACCAGAAGAACCGCTAGAGTACACCCGTAAACTTACCAACAGCTCGGAAGAATTTATTCAACTACTACAAAAAAGTCAGCAGTATCAAAATGTCCGCCGAGAATACGATAACTACCAACAATGGAAGAGAAATCGCAATCCAGCACGGGCAGTGATGGAAGCTAAAGTGGGGTATGACTCTAAATTTGCGATGCAGGCTATCCGGTTATTAAGAACAGGTATCGAAATTTTAGAGACACAAACCTTAGTAGTCGATCGCCGGGAGACCGGAGATGCACGGGAATTGCTAGCCATTAAAAACGGCGAGTATCGCTATGAAGAAGTCATGGCGATCGCTAACAATTTGTACACAGGACTCGATGAAGCCTACGCTAAATCTACTCTGCCTAGAAGTGTAAATAGAGAAGCAATTAATCAGCTTTGTATTGATTTAGTGGCAATGCAAGGGTGGTAAGGCTAATCGCGGACAACGTTTTGTCTTTTGCAAATTTTGCTTTTACTTTGTACCTTGTACCTTTTTTTGCCACTGGTCAATTGTTTTCTGGGCAGTCATATAGGTGGGTGTGTCTTTCGGGACTAAAGCCGCCGTCTGAATGGCATCTTTCAGTCTTCCATCAGAGGCGCGAGTCTGCGCTGTCTGATAAATCGTATTGCTCCACTGGGCAATTAACTGTTGTGCCTCGGTATATCCAGGTTGATCGGGGGGGACTTTGCGAACAGCGGCGATCGCGCGAGTGTAAGAAGAAGCTTGCCCGGGTTGAATTAATCCTTGAGCAGATTGGAGAAGGATTTTGTTGGTTCGCTGCTGCTGTGCTTTTTCACGCCAGCTGGCGATCGCTCCTTGAGCTTCTTTATAAATAGACTGATTTTCCACTGGAACCAGTCGTGCCGCTGCGATCGCCTTATCAAACTGCCCTTGTTTTGCCCGTCCGTTGGCTAAATCCAGAATCACACCGCTCCAGCGTGCAATGTCTTGCTGTGCCTGTTCGTAGAGGGGTTCACCAGGTTTTATGTTCTGGGCTTGTGCGATCGCCTGACTAAACTGAGAAGCTTGATTTGGGACGATCAAAGTTCTTGCTTTATCCAACACCGCTTGATTCGCTCCTGCTTGGACCTCTGTGCCCCCCAGCCCATTCTGGGATTCAGAAGCTGAAGAAGCTGACTGTAAGGATACAGCCGTCGGTGTGGTGCTGCCAGGAGTGGCATCTGTTGAGGTGTTTATTGCCTGTTGACCGATAAATGCGGCTCGGTTCCGGAGAAATACCCCCCCTATCAATGCCACTACCAGTGCGATACCACCGCACCACAAAAGCATATTCAGCCACCAGGGTGTGTCATCGACTACCTTTGTCGATTTCCCACTTGTCTGGGGGACGATAGCACCTTGACCGATCCCTGAACGGATGCCGGAGCTATAGTTTGTCTGGGATGCTTTAGAAGTCTGCTTCTGGGTCAAGGCGGCTCCACCAGATGCGCTATTATGCGCCACTATATCCGGAGTAACCTCTTGACGATCCATGCTTCCGACGTTGTGCGTACCTGAGCTGGAAGCGATTGGAGGCGTATCTGAAGCTAATGTCACATTCCAGTTCATCACTCCGTTCGGGAGGAGGGTTGGGAGCTTGGAGTTACTTGCCGAAGGGGGTATTGCACTCACAGGTATCTGAACGGGTCGCCAGTGGTGTTCGCTCAACTCCGGCAAGTGCGATCGCAGATAACGCTCCAGACTCTCCAAAGTCTTGCCTTGGTTATATCGCAGTCCTTCTAGCAGTACTGCTGTAAATAATCCATGACCCACTGAAGACGCTTCGTAAGAAAACTGGTCAACTTGGCAGGACAGTAGTGTGGCAATACCCATTGTTTGGGCTAATTCCAAAGTTTGCGCCCCTACCTTTGCACCTGCTTGACCGCCCTGACTGCGGTTTATATCTAGCAGCACCAAAATATTTTTAGCCGCCGACTCTTTGAGAGTGGTAAAGAGCGATCTTACTGATATACCAGTTTCCGCTATTTCATCTGGGTTTCCTTGACTGGGCATCAGGTAATCCTCCCCGTCGAGAGTCACTCCATACCCACTGAAAAAGAACCAGAGCGAATCATCAACGTTTACTGGCGCATGGCACCACTCATCAAACCAATCTAGCAGGTTTTCCTTTGTAGGGTAGGTTGACTGATCACTAATCGGCGGTGAGGTGTCCGTTAACAGCAGACACTCGTCTGCTGACCATCCAGCTTCGTCAACCAGAAATTGCCACAGCGTCTGTGCATCCGCTTGGGCATAGCTAAGAGGCTGGAAAAACTGATATTGATTGATGCCAATTGCGATCGCCCAGTGATTTGCCATGACCCATGCCCCAGATATCTATTAGAGAGGGTATCCCCTAGAGAGGGTATCCCCAAAATAGCATTTACTAATACGCAAACTACACGAAACGGCTTCATTTTGCATTCGCACAGGGGAAACAAAATAAAAACAGCGTGCATTAGCTCAATCCTATAATAAAGGGTCGCTCTTAAAGATAAAGAGCGACCCTTTATTATTTACTCTATCTGGAAATTAACCTGGCACTGAGCTATTTTCCCAGGCAGTCACCCGCCGAGTATCTTCGCCGCAGTTGCGTTTCACCTCCGAGTTCGGGATGGAGTCGGTGTGGTTCCACAA
>NZ_JACJTV010000027.1 GCF_014698845.1 Coleofasciculus sp. FACHB-1120
GTCACGAGTGCGTTGCGGCACTGTTTGGGCAACTCGCAACTCGCTCAACATCGAGTCCTCTGCTTCGCTTAAGATAATCCGAATCGGAGCTGGCATAAATAATGGAACACTCCGTTTAGAGAACCTATCCCATCTTATATTTAATTAGTCCCAGCTACTTACCAGAGAATGTGGCAATTCTTTTTCAGCCCCCCTATAGTCCTCAAGCTAATCCAATAGAAAGATTATGGAAAGCTATCAAGAAAGATATGAAGTGGGAACTGTTTGATAACTTAGATGAGTTAAGAGACTCTCTCAAAAAGATTCTGGATAAGTTAACCGTACAAGATATCACTTCTTTAACAAAGTGGCAATTCCTTGTTGAGGGGCTATCTGTAGCAAACATTTAGCTAATTGATATAAGCCGTAAATGACCAGAGGAAGAGAGATTCTAAAAAGACTGATAATGAACGCAGCGATCGCAAGGCCCACTGGGATTGATCGCACATCGAAACAACTCAGAGCGAGCATTGTATGAGCAGGTGATATCTCCAATCACCCAGCGCCCATCCAACAGACTGCACTCTGCCGGGGTATCGAACTTTTGAACGTATAGAGCAATCTTGTGAAGCTGATAACGACCCGATTTGAGCAGATAGCGATGCCTACGTTCTAAAACCATATACGTTTGACCCTCGACTTCCAGATAAGCTCCCGGCTCAGGATGCCAGTCTAGATATAGATGACTAAGGGTAGAACGAGAATGGCTCAGAATGACTTCTGTAGGCAAAGGATTCAGCTTCATAACCAATTAATATCGACAGACCGCCAGAAAATTCACATCTATCTACAACAATCCTATTTAAGTCATAAGAATGCGTAGTGCGGGCATCTTGCATGGAACTGAACGCAAGCAGAACGCTCACACTACGCAAAAATCTCACGACTTAAGGATTGCCATCGGTTATTGACCCCGACGAATCACTCCGCCGGAGCCAATCCCTTAGTTCGCAGCCTGACGCTCTCTGGCTTCCTTGATCACCTCTTCCGCGATGTTATTGGGGCAAGGAGCATAGTGTGAGAACGACATTGAGAACTGTCCACGCCCAGAGGTCATGGTACGCAGATCGCCAATGTAGCCAAACATTTCGCTCAAAGGCACATCTGCCTTAATGCGTGCCCCCGTCTGACCTGTCTCCTGAGATTTCATCATCCCCCGACGACGGTTAAGATCCCCGATGATATCGCCCATATAATCATCTGGCGCAAAGACATCGACATTCATGATCGGTTCGAGCAACTGCGGCGCAGCCTTAGGAACAGACTGCCGATAAGCGGCTTTTGCTGCAATCTCAAACGCCATTGCCGACGAGTCTACTGGGTGGAAACCTCCTTCAAGCAGCGTGAACTTCAAGTCCAAGCAAGGGAACCCAGCCAATACACCGCGATCGACGCAGCTTTCAAAGCCTTTTTCCACTGCTGGCCAATACTCTCTCGGCACACTACCACCCGTCACCTTTGACTCAAACTGGAAACCGCTTCCTGGTTCACCCGGCTCAATGACATAGCCAATTTTGGCAAATTGACCAGAACCACCAGACTGCTTCTTGTGGACGTAGCTGTCTTCGAGGCGCTTCGTAATCGACTCGCGGTAGGCTACCTGAGGTTTACCCACCTCAACCTCTACCCCGTGGGTGCGCTTCAGAATGTCCACCTTGATGTCGAGATGTAGTTCGCCCATTCCCTTGAGGATCGTTTCGCCGCTCTCCTCATCTGTCACCATGTGGAAAGATGGGTCTTCTTGCACCATCTTTGTGAGCGCGGCGACCATCTTTTCTTCACCCCCCTTTAGCTTCGGTTTGACCGAAATGGAGATGACGGGTTCTGGAAAGACCATTGGCTCCAGCGTGGCGGGATTCTTGGGATCGCAGATGGTGTGTCCGGTTCGGATGTTCTTCATGCCGACGATCGCCACAATGTCACCCGCCTGAGCTGAGTCGATCTCTTCGCGAGAATTTGCATGCATCTCAACCAAGCGGCTGACCCGCTCGGTCTTACCTGTGGCGGTGTTAAGTACGGTATCGCCCTTGGACAATGTACCGGAGTACAAGCGAGTGAAGGTTAAAGCACCGAAGCGATCGTCCATGATCTTAAACGCGAGTGCCCGCAATGGTTTGTCTGGATCGACAAGCGCAAATTTGCCTGTTTCATGCCCTTCCAGATCCACCTCTGGCTGCGGTTTGACCTCCATCGGGTTCGGCAGGTAGTCAACCACAGCATCCAGCACCAACTGTACGCCCTTATTCTTAAACGATGAGCCGCAGTAGGTCGGGAAAAACGCCAAGTCGCGAGTACCCTTGCGAATACAACGCTTAATATCCTCCATCGACGGCTCTTCCCCTTCGAGATACTGTTCCATCACAGCATCGTCCTGCTCAACCGCTAGCTCAATCAACTGTTCGCGGTAGGTCTCGACCTGATCGACCATATCGGCAGGAACCTCTTTGATCTGATAGTTCATCGGATCGCCAGAGTTATCCCATACCCATGCCTTACGGGTCAGCAGATCGACCACGCCGGAAAACTGTTCTTCAATACCAATCGGCAGCACCATCACCAGTGGCTTGGCACCAAGCACTTGATCGACTTGCTTGACGACTCGGTAAAAATCAGCGCCTGTGCGGTCAAGCTTATTGATATAGACGATGCGAGAGACTTTGGAGTCGTTGGCGTAGCGCCAGTTGGTCTCAGATTGTGGTTCGACTCCACCTGAACCACAGAAAACACCAATACCACCATCAAGAACCTTCAGGGAACGGTAGACCTCAATGGTGAAATCAACGTGTCCTGGGGTATCGATGATGTTCAGTTGGTGATCGTTCCAGAAACAGGTAGTCGCAGCTGACTGGATGGTAATCCCGCGCTCTTGCTCCTGTTCCATGAAGTCCGTCGTCGCCGCGCCTTCGTGTACTTCACCAATTTTGTGGATTTTACCTGTCAGTTTCAGGATTCTTTCAGTTGTGGTGGTCTTGCCAGCATCGACATGAGCGAAGATGCCAATGTTTCGATAACGAGTCAGGTCTTTCATAAATTGGTCTCTAGAGTAAATACAACGAACCGTTGGCGACCACCTGCAAGCATTACAAGCCAGGAAATCAATGTTGCCTTTGTAGCCAGTGCAGGCTGGATTTCAATTACGCGGAATATAAAGAAATCCTTTTGCGTATCTCTGGCAACATTACTAATTGTAAATTGTGGAATGTCAAGGTGACAGTGGTTAGAGAGATTAGACATATTTGAATCAGCGATATCGCAGCCGCTACTAGCGATCGCGTCAATCTCACTGTTCTCTACCAAGCCAGATGCTCGGAGTTCGCTTGCTGGCAACTCTAGGTTGTAGCGGCTCTTGTAGGGCTTGGCAGTCTTTTCGCCCCCTCGTTCTCGTAAGAGTGCTGACAGTTGATGTGGGGGGGTTGGTTCTGTTTGAATCTTCCTGTTTGGAGCGGTTAGCAGCTTCGTGAAACAGGATCGCGATCGCTTTCGCGATTGAAGGCATATTCTCAACGAAAACTGAGTGACGGGAAAGCTTGCACTGTCCAAAAAGAACACTGCTTTTACAAGCCTACGGGTAAGGTTAGCGTGAATGCAGTCTGTCCAGATAATGTCGGATCAAGCGTCAGATTACCACGATGCGATCGCGCGATTTCCCGCGACAAGCTCAGTCCTAAACCAATTCCCTCTACTTTGCGCGTTCGGGCTGGATCGCCGCGATAGAAACGGTCAAAAATGCGGTTTCGTTCATCCAGAGGAATTTCTTGAGAGCAATTACTGATGGTAATCAACACAGTTGTACTCTGACGACGAGCATGAATCCGAATCCAGCCATTCGGGAGATTGTATTTAATGGCATTGCTAATCAAGTTTTGCAAGACTTGAATGAGTAAGTCGCGATCGCCCTGTACGCGCAAACCGTCAGCAATTTCTGTTTGAATCTCCAGATGCGGTGCCAGCAATTCGATATCTTCCAGCATCTCAATTAACAAGCCGGACAAATCCACCTCAACCCGATACAGGTTCATTTGTCCGGCATCTGCTAGGGAAAGCAGCAACAGTTTCCGCACAATCCCCGTCAGTCGGCGCACTTCATCCAGCAAATTGCTCAGGCTTTGTTGCACCTCGCAACCGGGATCGGCTTGTTGCAAGGTGCGTTCCAGTTCTCCTTGCAATATCGCCAGCGGAGTCTTGAGTTCGTGGGCAGCATCTCCACTAAAGCGGGATGCTTGTTTAAAACTACGTTCCAGACGTTCCAACATTTTGTTGAAAACCTGAATCAATTCGACAAATTCAATATCTGTTGTCCCGATGGGAACCCGTTGTTCCAAACCGCTAGCGGTGACATTCCCAATACTCATGGTTAGCCGTCGGATGGAATGCAAGGTGCTTCCAGCAATTGCCCACGCACCCCCGGCTACAAGCAGAAGTACCCCTGGAATTGAAATCAGGAAGATGTTGCGGATGACGACCATCTCAGTTGCGATCGCGTTTAAACTCACTGCGATCGCAATTTGAGCAAAAGGTGTTGTAACTGCACCAATCCGCCATGTTCCGCTTGCGGTGCGCTGAGTGACGAATCGAGGCGTAGGCGGCGGTCGATCCGGCGGCGGTTGCGATCGCGCTGGAAATGGCGGGTTGGTTTCGGAAAAGGGGGCTGTTGGGCGATCGGAAGGGGGTGATGGAAACGGCGGCAATTGGCGGCGCGATGTCCAAAGGTTTCTGGTATCGAGATCGGCAGTCCATTGCTCGGAACGATACAGCACATTGTTATCTGCACCGATAATTAGTAAGGTGATCGCTGTTTTTGTATCAGTTCCGAACGACTGCCCAAGTGAGCCTTCATAGGACTGCCAGCCGCGCGGTCGAGGGCGACCTACCCGCATCAATTGGCTTTCCAGTTCTGCATCCAGACGGCTCACCTTTGCCTCATAAATCAGCCACCAGGAAATTAATCCAAACCCGACGAGGGCGCTACCTGCAAGAACAGCAGACAATAGAGCAATTCGGATACGGAAGGAACGCAACTTCACTGTTGAGCCTCTGATTGGCGAAATCGATAGCCAACACCGCGAATGCTTTCAACCCAACCCGCGCCACCGATGGAATCAATCTTTTTGCGAATGCGTTGAACACACACATCGACTACGTTGGTATTGGGATTAAAGTCATAGCCCCAGATGTGTTCCAAGATTTGCGTTCGGGTGAAGACTCGTCCGGGCGATCGCATCAGATATTCCAAAAGATTGAACTCGCGGGTGGTGAGTTCTACAATATGCTGATTGCAGGTGGCTTCTCGCGTGATGCGGTCGAGCTTGATCGGGCCGACGCAAACCAGATTTTGGCGATCGCCCGCAGTCCGACGTATCACTGCATGAATGCGGGCAACGAGTTCTTCAACAAAAAATGGTTTCGCGATATAGTCGTCAGCACCCAAATTTAGACCTTCAAGTCGGTCATCCAATTCATTACGAGCAGTCAACAAAATGACTGGCACATTCTGTCCTTTCCGGCGCAGGCTCTTGAGGATAGACAAACCATCTTTTCCCGGCACCATGATGTCAAGCACGAGCGCGTCATACTCGTTATCCAAGGCGCGAGTATAGCCCTCGTCTCCGTTGTCACAGTAATCGACGACAAACCCCTGTTCCTTCAATCCGGCTCGGACAAAGTTAGCAATTTTCGCTTCATCTTCAACGAACAGAATATGCATGGGTTTCTCATGCGTCGGGCAGCTTGGGCGTTTATTCAGTTTAGCCTGTGGTTATCTGTAAGCGACAGGTTCCAATAATTTTTTCCTGCAAATTCAGAAATTGGCTCTATCGACTAGGCAATAATTGAATTGACCAATTTTGGTAATTATATGAAGCTAAATCAGTTGATCGCCGTGTTGCAATCTGTTAAAGCAAACGCCAACAAAGGCAAAGCCGAAGTATCGCAACTAGGTCAGAAGAGTACCTTGTTTCAAGGATTAAGCAGAACTTATCAGCCTAGAGAAGAGGATGGATTTGTATATCCTCCTGAATCGCAAAAACTGACGCTGAAGGCTGAGGAGTTGATCGAGAAATTTGTGCAATCTTGCTCTGAATTTTTAGACCTATCAGCTACTCAGGACTATGCTAATACTGAGGCTAAAGCATCTGTAACAGTAGATGGACAGACTATTATTGCAGATGTTCCTGTTTCCTATCTATTATTTCTCGAAAAGCAGCTTCAGGATGTGAAGACGTTCATTGCTTCGCTACCCGTGCTTTCGATTGACAAAGACTGGCAGCATGATCCCAATCGAGGATGCTACGTCACCAGTCCCAAAGAAACTGTGAAAACAAAGAAAATTACTGATTTTGTGGTTGCCTATGAAGCAACGGAACATCACCCTGCTCAAATCAAGGAGGTTTCCAAAGATATTGTGGAAGGAACCTGGAGTTTGATTGAGTTCTCAGGGGCACTTCCTCAAGACCGCGTGAATCGACTGCTGCGTAGAGTGGATGTATTACAAAAAGCTGTGATTCAAGCTAGAGAAGAAGCCAATGGCAGAGAAGTGCAGCAGCGGCAAGTTGCCAATGCGATTTTTGGCTACTTATTTGCAGATTAAACTACACTGGATTTGGAGTACAAGTTCATTTTTAGCGAGTAGGGTATTTGCAGGTTCAAATCCTGCCCCCCAGTTGATCTGGGGGTAGGCAAATGGTAAAGCCGCCCTAGCGCATTAAGCTCAAAATAAAGCTCAAGCTATTGCTCCAATCTCATCTTGAAAAATCGCTTCCTGTATCATTCTCTGTAGAACGAGGCTAGCGAGACGCGGGTTCAAATCCCGTCCCCTGCTCTAAATATGCGGGGGTAGTTTAGTGGAAAAACCTCACAGCATCAGATTGATTCTGCGGAAACCGGAAATCTCTCATATAGGCTCAGCGATTACTTCTTTCCCGGCATTCAGGATACGAGTGCCGGGATTTTAAATTGGGAAAACTTTTCAGGTCATATCAATCTGTTGAGATAGTCATGGTTTCGGAAAGGAGTTGGACGACTTTGCCCCTGTGAGGGTTGTAATATGCAAATGGAACTTCAACTTGTTTAGTGGCATAGCTAACAACTGCGTGTACCGGATTGACTAACGCTTCTTGTGCTGAGTTCAAGCTGATCTGCAACCGATAACGCTAGTTGTTAGACCTGAAAACAAATGTACAAATATCGCGCTATTTTGAAGCGGGTGGGTATTGTGCTGATCGCGGTCGGGATTCTCGATATCGCGTATCTGGTCTATTGCATATCACAGCAAAAGAGCTATTCATCCAGCTTGAACATCCTAGCTGTAGTGGGGGGTGTGTTTCTCTTTCGGGGTAGCCTGCGTGCCGTTCACATCGTCACCTGGTTCGCTGCTTTCATGCTCTCTTACTTCGTCAGCGTATTCATACTGCTTCCATTTTTGAAGCCAGCAGAACTCTGGGGAACTGAATTTCGCCTCGATCCGGTCGGTCTTT
Organism: Coleofasciculus sp. FACHB-1120; assembly: GCF_014698845.1. Taxonomy (NCBI): domain Bacteria; kingdom Bacillati; phylum Cyanobacteriota; class Cyanophyceae; order Coleofasciculales; family Coleofasciculaceae; genus Coleofasciculus; species Coleofasciculus sp. FACHB-1120. The sequence goes on from NZ_JACJTV010000027.1 coordinate 7,512, forward strand.
GTCTGTCGCTTTTACTTACAATTACGCTGATCGCCCTTCATTTTTGGATCTACACACAGCTGCGAGCTGCACCTGTAGTATCGGAAAGCTTTAACTCTGGGCATTCTGCCTCCACTCCGAAGTTTGCCTTCATCCTTGGGGTAGCGCTCGTAGTATTACCTGCTGGCATGATGCACTTCACGCGAGGTGGCGCGGCTGGAGCTAAAGCAGTGGAGATAGCTCGTACACAATACGGACAGGACTACAAGTATCACCTCACAGGTATGAGTTGGTCGAACGGGAATGTGAGAGCTAGCCTCACGGCATACAACGAACAAGAGATAAAACCTGTTCAAGTAGAGTGGGAACAGTGAGCAGGGCTAATCACGTAGCAGGGACAGGAACAGCAGTTTGTGTATTTGAGGTGCTTGACCAGTGTTTGAGCAGAAATTGGACTAGAGACAATGCTTTAAGATTAATCTGTAGGGTGATTGCGATGATTTGAAGCAATTAAGGCTTAAGGGAAAGCAGTATGCACTTCATGACTCTCGCTGCTCAGAACGTTAGCATTCGCATCCTTGAAGCCTCTGCACCTGTCATCACTATGGAATGCAAGCTGTTGCCAGTAGTGTTTGTGCATGGTATGGCGTGTTCCGCAGACCTCTGGGATGAACAACTTGCTTATGCCGCCCGGACTCGACGTGCGATCGCGATCGATTTGCGGGGACACGGAGCTTCCTCACCGCCTGCGGATGATGACTACTCTCCCGCCTCGTGTGCAGCGGATCTCTTGGCTGTATTAGAAGCCCTTGGACTTGAGCAGATCGCGCTCGTTGGGCACAGCTTCGGCGCTTGCGTCGCACTCGCTGCGGCGGCGGCTAAACCTAACGCGATCGCGCAGTTGGTACTGGTAGATCCACCAATCGATTGCACTCAATGCCCCGCAGAGGTATATCAGTCACAAATAGTTCCGATGCAAGCAGCGCTGGCAACTGACGACTGGCGAGCAGTCCTGGAAGACTCTTTCCGCAACGCACTGGCGGGGGGCACCTTGGCAACGCAAGAGCAAATACTCGCCCGCCTTGCTGCTACCCCAAAGGATCGGCTGCTGGGAACGTCTCGCGGTTTGTTCGCCTTTAAAGCAGTGGAAGCTCTCGATAGGTATCTCGCTTCGCCAGGGGCACGCGCTCACGCTATTCTTGCTCCGTCGAATAACTCGCCGTTCAGCCTTCACGTCCTCCGTCCAGCACTAACCACAATCACTCTACCCGCTACAGGACACTGGCTCATGCTTGATGCGCCTGAGCCGTTTGCTACAGCACTCGATACCTGCCTAGCAGTTGTCTAACTAAGAACTCCGTTGTCATCTATGCTTGCTTCATCACCCATGTTGAGGGCAAAAATAACATAGTAAAATTCTGCCATGCCAGTTCAACAAATCCTTCTGCTTCCTGTCGTTCTGCTTGAGACGGCGTATGACCCTTATCCTGACGATCTAACAAAGATTGCAAGTGTGTTAGAACCGCCAGGGGAAGTTGAAATCGGGTTAGTTTGATAGGAATCTCAACGATTTCGGGTATAAAGCTGTTGGCTGAATTAGGAACTTTGGGATAGCCTCGTTGTATTCCACTGTCAGCTGATCAGGATGGGGTGATTCGGAGTCAGGTGTTTCCAGGCTTGTGGTTGGCAGCGCATGACCTATTGACTGACTGGGAATAGGGAGGAGTGCTTGCTGTGTTGCAGTCAGGGTTGGCGGCACCAAAACATACCGCATTTATGCAGCAGCTCTCGCAGTAACTATGGTTTTGCGAGTGGTAGATCCGGTAAAACTATCTTCTTAGCGATGTTAGGACGTTAGACGACTTCAAAATTTTAGGTGTATGTTTACTGTAAAAGTTTTTATGGTAAGTCATTTCTCGCTCAACTTCATATTGAAGTTTGGTGTACCAACTCAATAAATTTCTAGCAACATAAATGAATTTTAAAAGTTTTTCTGAGTTACGAGAGTTTATTAGGCGTTACAATTCAACCTCCGTCCTGGAGATTGGAACTAAGAAATGCTGGCAAATTTGGGAAACTCAACCTTCAGCTCCTGTAGACTGGGTGAAGCGCAATGCCGAACGCAATTATGCTGTCCGGCTCATGTTACTAGCTAGTGCAGGTAATCCCCATCGGCGTGAGAATATTAGTGTTCAGGCGTTTGATAATTTAATTAATGCTTACCATAACTGGAGCGGACATACTATTTCAGAGCAATATCTTCTTGAAAAAGAAGCAGAAGTTCTATTAAGTTCTCTCACAAAATGGGAAAGTGATAATAAGACAATAGTAAAAAATTGGTCTTTAGAATTAAGTAAAGTTTTTGATTTAGGAGTAATTCGTAACCATGTAGCTTATTTGTTTTTTCAACGGATAGTTTCTTTCCAAAATGCAGGTTTTGGATACCCAATCTCTCGCATACGGCGAACAATCAAATTTATTGAGTTGCTAGATAACTATTCTGAAAAAAATTTTTCTAATGAGGTTTCAAGATATACAAAGCTAAACCATTCAGATTACTTTAAACAAATTCTAGGCTGCTTAGCTTTATTTAAAAAATCTAAAAAACAAGGATTCTGTAATTTATCTCAGTTCGCCAATTTAATAGATGAAGAAGTTCATAAATTAGGGATCACGCCCGAAAATCTAGAAATATTTGTGAAGCAAAATAGTGCGGTTCTTACCACACAAGTTGATAATTCTTTTCGTAGAAAAGTTAATCAAACCTTTGGTAGCGTGCCTAATTTTTATCAGCCGTTTTTTTACAATCATTTTTTAGAGATTCCATTTGTTGAATTGAATCACCAAGAATTTTGTTTGCCAGATCCTTTTTCTTTTACTGAATCTTGCTGGAATCAGATTAGAGGTATTACTTTTAAGGACAATAATAGAAAAAAACTAGAGCAATTATTAAGTAGTGCATTTGAAGATTATCTTGAAAATGTACTTCTTCCTGTTATTAGTCCTGACTCGTTTAACAGAATTCCTGAAGTCAGAAACACTAATTCTAACAAAGACAAACGTGCTGATTTTATTATTAATACTCCAAGTTCATATATAGTATTAGAATGCAAAAGCAGCGTTATGTCTTCCGATACAAGCGCTTATTTCCAGGCTGATAAAGTTGCTGATCTTTGGTGTCGTATCCACTCCGCATTTGAGCAAATTAGTAGAACAGTACAAGCTCTGAATCTTCACGACAAACCAGTAATTCCTCTCGTCCTAACTTTCTATGACAGTATTGCTGCCGCCTCAGTATTCGAGGAAATGATCAAACAAACTGATTATTGCTCTCGTATGGGAATGAATGTGCCGCCAGTTGTACATTCTCTACATGAATTTGAACATTGGATATCCGATAGAAGCCTTAATAATTGGGCAGAATTAATTCTATCAAAACAAAATGGTCATTCTTCTATAAAGCCTGACAATAAAGGTCATGATTATAAACACTTAAATAGTATTTCTATTCTATAAAGTTTATATAAGGATTATTTAGAGGAGAAATATAGTTGAATCGGGTGCTGCTTGATAGCGAATGCGGTACAACTAATAGTTGTGCAGCTTATGTTATGAGTGAGGGTGTTATTTGGAAGTTGTCTGTTAGCATCTCATGTGAAATGGTTTTGAATTGGTGGTAAAAATGGAGCCAATATGAATCAGCAGTTGCCTCAGTTCATCCACCGTGTTGTTGAACGTTTACAGTCAATTCAGGGAATTGCAGCGATCGCTCTAGGGGGTTCAAGGGCACGAGGCAACCATACACACAAGTCAGATGTGGATCTGGGAATCTATTACAACCCAGAGAATCCGCTTGATGTGACTGCTCTAAATCACCTTGCCTCTGAACTTGACGACAACCACTGCGCAAATCTAATCACCCCAATTGGTGGATGGGGAAAATGGATTAATGGCGGTGGTTGGCTAAAGGTAGAAGGAGTATCTGTAGATTTTCTCTATCGTGATGTGGCTCAGGTTAATCGTGTCATTGGTGATTGTCATGCTGGGCAAATTACTATTGATTACCAACCAGGGCATCCACACGGCTTTGTGTCCTCTATTTATATGGGTGAAGTTGCAATTTGTCTGCCACTTTACGATCCGTATAACGTTTTAGACGCTTTAAAGGCAAAGACAACTCCTTATCCTATTCAGCTTGAACAAGCAACTATTAATACTTTTGCCTGGGAAATTAGTTTTTCACTGTTCATTGCACAAAAGGCAATTGCACGCGGTGATGTTGCCTATGCAGCAGGTTGCTGTTTCCGTAGCGTAGCTTGTATGAATCAGGTATTATTTGCACTCAATGAAGAATACCTATTGAATGAGAAAGGTGCGGTGGCAGTTGCCAACAACTTTGCCCTCTGTCCACAGAACTATCAACAACGGGTTGAGTCAGTCTTTGCTTTGTTAGCGGCTGATGCAAAATTAATGATGGATGCGATCGCAATCCTTGAAGGAATTGAGCATGATTTGAGTCAATGGTATGGCAATCGTCGGTTAGTTATTGACTGACGCAGACTTCATGAATGATGCAATTTCAAGTTCTGGGAGTCGCTGAAAGCGTCGGCGAACGCTTTGAACTCGACAGCATCGTGACTGCAAAAGAGGCGCACGCCGTTAGTGCGATCGCGCGATAATGCGCGTAACCGATCTTGATTGTGGAGCCTCGCCTCGCGATCCACTACTACCAACACAAATATCCCAAGCATCGGTTAGGTAACAAAGAAACACTACTAGCTAGATAAATTATGCAATACGTGTTAATTATCCATGAAGTTGAAGACTACGAGTCGTGGAAGAAGGTTTTTGACAATGCATCCGACATAAGAAGGGAAGCTGGAGAGAGGTCGTATCAGGTCTTAAAGTATGAAAGCGATCCCAACAAAGTGGTGCATTTCTCATCGTGGACATCGATAGACGATGCCAAGCGTTTTTTTGAATCTCCTAAACTCATTAGAATCAGAGCTGAAGCCGGAGTAAAGGCTCCTGATTTCATATACTTGGAGCAACTAGAGTCGGGCACTTTGTAGGATCGCGTAGTAGGAATTCCCTACAAGTCTGTCTGCATGGCGATGACACAAATCCAACTTGCCTATCCCAAATATTCCATCAAATCGGGGACTAACTGAGCATAGTCTCCTGTTTTCGCCACGATCGCTCTTAATTTCTGCTTCTTCAATCAATCTGATTGACGCAGACTTCATGAATGATGAATTTTCAAGTTCTGAGGGTCGCTGGACTGGTCGGCGAATGCTTTGAATTCGATCGCATCGTGACTGCAAAAGAGGCGCACGTCGTTATTGCGATCGCGCGATAATGCACGTAGCCGATCTTGATTGTGGAGCCTCGCCTCGCGATCCACCTCCATCATCCATTGGTAGAACCGCATTCCCGGTGTGCAACGTGGCTCGAAGGAGTCCATCTCGTGTCGGTAAAAGTAGGCATCGCCAGCATTCAGCAGCCAACCCTCTGATGTCTGGATGGCAACGCCAGCATGACCCCGCGTGTGACCCGCAAGCGGGATGAGGAGAATCTCTGGCGGTAGGTCCTCAAGATCGCGCACAGCCTGGAAGCCAAACCAGGGTTCGCCCCCCGGCGAATAGAACTTCCAGCGTTTCACCTCGTCCCACTGGTCGGGACGATAGCGCTGGCTGGGAATGAAACCGCGCCGATCCTGGGCTGCGTCAATTTCAGGCTGCATTACGTGTACGATTGCTTCAGGGAAATCCTCCAGCCCACCAGCATGATCGAAATCGAGGTGGGTAAGCACAATATGGCGCACGTCCCGTGGGGAAAATCCTAGTTGCTCGACCTGAGCGATCGCCGTATACTTGCGATCGAACTGGATACCGTTGAAATGAATAAAAAACGGGCTGAGTCGCTCGTAAGGTGACTTAACATCGCGCAGACCGAAGCCAGTATCGATTAGAACAAGCCCCTGGTTTGTCTCGACGAGCAGACAGTGACAGACGAGGCGAGCCGTCAGACCGCGACTGAAGCCATCGAAGAGCGCCCCACCGACCGGACACATACAGCCACAATTGAGATGATGAATCTGCATAAGTGTTCTGCTTTAAACTACTTTTTGTCTACGGGTATTGATGTCTGCACCTCACTCGACGCTTGCATTTGCTCCGGTCGGTATGAGAATGCCTGCCAAAACACCTTTATATACAGATGATCGGGAAGGCATAGCTTGCGTTACTTGTTAGCCGACTCAGGCTCAGTCATCTGACGATGTAGTTCAGCCTTGACCGTATCAGGCAAAACCTTGCTTACATTGCCCTGAATCTTCGTCAGAAGCGAACCAGCGATGATGTGATCCTTGCCTGCCATCAGAGCATCGAAACCCTGTTTGGCGACTTCAGCCGGGTCATCATTCTGTTTTTCACCCACCGTGGTGTCGTCCATTCCCGCACGATCGAAGAAGTTGGTATCGGTTGGCCCAGGCATGAGTGAGGTAACGGTGACGCCTGTATCCTTTAACTCGTTGCGTAGCGCTTCCGAGAAGGAATGTACAAATGCTTTGGAAGCCGCGTAGACTGCTTCAAATGGCCCTGGCATGATGGCAGCAATTGACGAAGTGAAGAGAATTCGACCCTTGCGGCGCTCGACCATATCTTTCACTACTCGTTTGGCGAGATGCACAGATGAAACGACGTTCAGGTTGATGAGATTCAGCTCGTCCTTTAGGTCAGTCTCGCGGGCGAAATCACCGCCGACACCGACCCCTGCATTTATCGCGATCGCCTCTACCGATCTGCCAGTCGCCTTAATTTGGTTGTAGAGTGTCTCTACACCGTCATAAGTAGCAAGATCAGCCTGTACCGTCTGCACCTTGGCACCCAGTCCCTCAAAGGTTTGAGCGGCTTCATCGATACTCGATCCGGTAGCTGTGACGAGGAGATCAAAGCCGTTTTGGGCGAACTGTTTGGCAAGCTCGTAACCGATGCCCTTGGAGGCACCTGTCACGACAGCCAGAGGTCGGTTCGACGAACTGTTCATAACCATTTAAACTCCTGTAGGACTTCTCCACGCTAGGAAAGCTGTGGATTGTGCTTCTTTTTCGCTAGCAGACAGTCTGCGCGAATGCGATCGCAACTCTTACTAATCCTAGGAAGACATCTGTGCGATCGCGTCTTTCCAAGGAAGTATGGCTGTTGTGTGTTTGAGGTTACTTTTCTGGAGTTCGGGCGATCGCCTGCGGTTTCAGATACCCGACTTTTTAGAAAAGTCGGGTATCTCGCCTTCACTCACCTCAGATTACAAAACTGTAATTTAAGCAAGGGGTCAGCTGTAATTTTGGTTGAGCTTAATTGAATTTATAGACACGTTTCGAGATTCAACCGAAGGAGAAAGCTTGTGATGAATACCCGCCGACTGCTGACAGCGATCGCAATTCCTGTTCTAGTAGGGACGTTTGGATTTGTAACTTTGAATCAGGCAACGGCTCAATCGCCCAACCGACAGGCGCAAAACTCATCCCAGCCCAATCAACAACAGCAGGGACAGGGACGCAGACGAGGGCCAAATTTTGCCGCAGCGGCTCAGAAATTGGGCATTTCAGAAGCTAAGTTGAAAGAAGCGCTGGGAGTGCCAGCGAATCCTACACCAGGACAACGCCCGCCTCGTCCCGACTTTAAGGCTGCGGCGGCAAAACTCGGCATTACCGAACAAAAACTGGTTGATGCGTTGGGAGTTCCGCCGCGTCGCCCACGTCCAAATTTTGCAGCCGCAGCGCAGAAGCTGGGCGTGACAGAAGCCAATTTGAAGGCAGCGCTTGGAGTGCCAGCGAATCCACCAACAACACCGCCCGAACCCGGACAACGCCCACCCCGACCCGACTTTAAGGCAGCGGCGGCAAAACTCGGCGTGACGGAAGAGAAACTGGTGAATGCGCTGGGAGTTCCGCCCCGTCCACCTCAAGATGGCAATCAACGACAGGAAGATCGTTCTCCTCAGCAATAAACTTGAATCAATTTAGCAACCCTTTCGTGGATACGACCAAATTTTCAATAAGCCCTGGCGATTAGAAATCGCGGCTAAACAAACCAAGTCCGCCTGCGCGGACTTAAGACAAATCAAAGATTTTGAAACCCGCACAGGCGGGTTTTGTCTGTATAGACGCGGTTTCAACCGCTCAGTTGAGAATGCTTAAGACAAATCAAAGATTTTGAAACCCACGCAGGCGGGTTTTGTCTGTGTAGACGCGGTTTCAACCGCCTAGGTAAATTGCGATAATTCTATTTGGAGCCGATGAAATGAAAAAAGACCATCTGAAAAGAATTCCCCTTATCTCCATGATGAAGCGACGACAGGTGCTTGGCTTCCTAGGGGGAACAGCGGCAGTATCGCTTGTGGGATGCTGGCGCGGAGAGTCTATCTCAGCAAAACCGATAAGTTCATCAACTCAGACACCGACTCCGATAGCGATCGCGCAGACTCCGACTTGCGTCGTAAAACCCCAACAGACGGAAGGGCCATATTTCGTGGATGAGAAGCTTAACCACTCTGATATCCGCTCAGATCCCTCTGACGGTTCGGTGAAGCCAGGAGTATCGTTGCGTTTGGTGTTTCGGGTCTCTAGGATTGATGGAAGATCCTGTACCCCTTTGAGGGGTGCAACTGTAGACATTTGGCACTGTGACGCGCTGGGCGTTTATTCGGATGTTCGGGACTTCAACGGAGATACGCAAGGGCAGAAGTTCCTGCGTGGCAATCAGGTGACGAATGCAAATGGAACCGTCGAGTTCGTAACGATCTACCCAGGTTGGTATCTAGGCAGAACGGTTCACATTCACTTCAAGATTCGCGCCGATTCTGCGTCCGGGCGGGGTTCTGAGTTTACTTCGCAGCTTTACTTTGACGATGCCCTCACGGATCGAGTCCACGCGCAGTCTCCCTATGCGGCTAAGGGACAGCGCACCCAGAGGAACGATGGAGATGGCATCTTTCAAGATGGCGGCGATCAACTGATGCTCCAGCTTACCCAAGATGCACAAGGCTACGTGGGAACCTTCGATATTGGGCTTCAGATGATTTGAACGAGCGGATTTTACTTATGAGCGATCGCATTCTCCATAATTGCAGAGTTGATAGAATGCGATCGCTCAAAACGCCCAACTCACTCGCGACGAAACACAAACAGATTGCCTGTTGCACCGCGTCCTACCCTAATTTCTTCGTCTAAATAAGAGGTTGTCCACTCTGCCTGATTCCGAAGGAATTCCAATACTGGGATTTTCAATTCAGGGAAACTCCAGCTTTCCATGCCAAAGGGTTTTGTTGCTTGCATCGAAAAACTGTCAGAAGACGAGGTATTTAGTTACCGCGATCGCAAAAAACCTTTGATTTTTAATGTAGTATAATTGTAATGTTAAGAATTCAGTGACTACTCTCGAAACATCGCGCAGCCACCTGTCGGCTAAAAGCAAATTTTGGTGGTTCCGCATATGCTAACAACCTTTGAAGATTAAGATAGCGCACAACTCCTGGGAGCTTTGTGCAACTTAGACTTAGTACTAAGTCGTTTTGCTCCATCAAACTCACATCAAGTAGAGTTAAATATGCAACTTCATGAGCGAGAAGTCACTCTCAAACTAAACTCACGTCCCCTACGCCTCGTTTATTTAGTCCGTAATAGAGAAGATTTAATTAATGCAGTGACTCTCTACACTCACGTATGGGGGGGTGCAGCTAACCCTGTTTTGCCCATTCCTGAGAATGAGACAGAAGTTGATACTTTTAAGCTTGTCCTCCAATGGATAGATCCCGATTATATTTTTGTTCCAAGGGAAGGAATTTCCTCTGATGTAGATAAAGTTTTAGAGGAGCTACCTGCCCTAAAGCGTCCTATTTCAAATCAAGAAATTCAAAGGCATATTAATGGTTCTAATTCTGATTTACTTCTTTTGTCAAATGGAACACTTTCTCATATGGGATTTATTCTCCCATACATATACCCTAATCTTTTAAATGAAAGCGGCATTCGTCTTATAAAACCAAGTGGTTCCTTCAGCTTCGAGATTGCATTACAAACTGGTGTCTCAACTCAGTTCTATCAAGACTACCTTGTAGGACACTTGGCTGCGAAAGTTTTTTCTACTCCTCATACTGTTGAGGAGCTAATCAAGGTGAGTTTGCTAACAGCCCGGCTACAAAGCCCTGTCTGGCTAACAATGCAAAGAACTACACGTAGGTGCGATAGTTTAAACCACTACATAATGGAAACAAATGATGAAGAGACTCTTTGTTTGTTTCTTGATGATGGTAAAGATATTGGTATAGCTACTGCTTTTTGGAACTGTCGCTGGCTCTTTCCACACAACAAGTTATTTTTGCCTAGAGAAGCTTTTTTGAAAGATATTGAATCTCATGTTTCTCTAATTGTCGAATTTATGCATTCAATTCGCGCACTATTTGTTACTACCCCTATTGCCCGTGAAGATGCACTTACTTTATGCAACATCCTTAAACATGCCTTTGCAGCAGCGGGTCGAGAAATTCTAGTGAAGGTTACTTATCGGGACTTCCATTTTGATGCAATTCCAGGCACTACCTCTTCTGGAGAAACTCTCAATTTTACTAGGTTAATTACTCCGGATGACTCTGTTCGTTTTGAGCCACCTGTACCTATCGGACATGAAAAAACAGAATTCACTTTTGGTTACAATGCAGAAGTTAAATTGGTATCGGGTAGACAATTGTCTATGCCATCTACCCAAGCATCATCAGTTTTGCTCACAAATGAGCTATGGCGAATTGAATTTGCAGAGAGTAACAAAGACAATTTAGGGGAGTTATGGCTAAGACAGGACTTAACTGTAAGAGCAGCAGCTAAGGGTGTCACTGGAACTGCTTTATCAGGGCGAGAATGCCGCTTTTACATTCATCTAGACAATATTGTAATCACCCGACAACTCAAAGACGCTGGCTTTGAGGTCAGACCTAATAAACATACCCGCTATGCACAAGGATGTATTAAGCGCTTCGGGGGATTCAACAATGTGATAAATCTTATTAATAAACAAGGAGCAGATATTATTGCTGCTTTAGTAACTCACAAAGCAGAACAAGGTGGATTATATAGAGAAAATCTTAAGTCATTCCTTAATAAGCAGCGCGGTTTGAGTCAAAAAGAAGCTGACAATGTTCTTACGCAAAAGCTTCCTCTTTTGTTGGAAAATGGGCTTGTGCGCCGTGGATACTCTCTATGCTGTCCTACTTGTAATCTAACTGATTGGTACTCCCTCGAAGAGGTAAGGGAATTTATTGCGTGCCGAGGGTGTGCTGAAAATTTCCAGCTACCTTTACATGGGTTACAGTTTACTTATAAACCTAATGAACTGGCTGCTCGGCTCGTAAAAGAAGGGGGACTAGCAGTCCTTATGACCGCTGCTCTTTTTAATCAAATTCCTCGTTCAGGCTTCATCCAGTTTGGAGGAGAGCTGCTGCGTCTTGGTGAAAAAACGAATTTTGCAGAAGTTGATTTGTTTTGGCTTACTGGTAATGCTTTCATTATTGCCGAGTGTAAATCATATAACAATATTGACCAGCAGGGAATTGTAGAGATTACAGACTCCTTGGAAAAGACTCTAAACGTGGCTACCTTAGTTGATGCACAAGTAGTCGTACTAGGCGTAGTCACTAACTCTTCTAATCTATCTGAGCTATTTGCTGTTGTAGCCGATGCTGCACAGAAATCTAAAGAGCGAGGTATTGGTGTACACTTAGCTCTAAATGGAAAGCTTCATCTTTGGGGAAGTGTGGATGGAATTGAGCCTTGGAAAGTGAGGCTTGAAGAGTTACAGGTTGATAGCAGTCCTCCAGAAGAAGAGTGGAGTGTGGGGGAGTCGCCCAAGTCTTATGGTTTTGGGGGTTTGATAGAATCTTTTGATAAGAATGTTTTGCGCCGTTGGGAGCAGGAATTATGTAAGGGAACCTAACAAATCTAGGTTGTTCAGACCCTTGAGACCCCTACTCCTATCTTTTTTATCTGTACCAAAAACTCATACTTGAAGTTTGGACAATTTCCTATGCTGACCTTGCAGACACTTTCTAAGCCAGACGCAGACAAGGGCACTTCTGTAAAAACGAAGTCGCTTTACTCTCAGCATCCGGGTTGTCGATATGCGCTGGAGTCGGTCGAATGATGCCGTTAAATAAATCATCCAGACCATAAGGAGTGAAAAACTGCCATTGTCCTTGAGCATTTAACCGAACGCCTACAGCCGTCGCCGTGTGCAGCCAATCACTCACCCCATCTTCAGCGCTATTGTAAGGTCTGCGACCGGCACGCCAACGCGCAAAACTGGCTTGATTTTTAACATCAAACTTGTAATTCGGAAACTGCGCTGTTAGGGTAGCCTTGGCGGTGAGTTCTTGGGAACGATCGCCAAGCGCATCAAAAAAGGCAATGTCAAAGTCGTTGATGATTAACTGACAGTCATTGCCAAAGAGCGATCGCCAAACTGTATTTCGTACTGCACCGCCAGCTAACCACCAGCCGGGGAGATTCAAAAGCGCGATCGCCGGTAACACAACACCAACCGGCGAATCAACTAAAATCTTCTGGAGGCGAGTGGAACTATCCATGTTTTGCTTGTCTAGTTTTGTTCCAATCTTTCCAGTTATTGACTCAGTTGTATTTTAAGTTCGCGCAGCATCCGACTGGTTCCCTCATCAATTGCTTTTTGCACCAGTTGGGGAATCATTTCGGTAATCGGCAAATCGGGAAAGATAGCACTGACGGATGATTCAGCGTAGCCACCATTTTGTAGAATGTAAATCTTGAGTTGGCGATTCCGATATATCCACACTTCCGGAACGCGCAGCACTTCGTAGGCGTTCAAGGTAGTCTTTGAAGTTACATCAGACTCAATGGCGAGATCCGGGGGTGGGTAAACCGCTAGATCCATATTGGTGCAACCCCGGACACGGCTGGCATTCTGGATGTAAAAGCAAGTATCGGGTTCGACTCCGGCAATTTCTGGTTGCTTTAGAGTAGTTGAGCCAAAATCTTCCCAGTCCCGCCCTTGAGTATCTAAGATAGCTTTGACAATATCAGCAATGATGCGATGGGGGCGTTCATGCAGTGCCAAAGGGGACATTATTTCCAGCGTTCCTCGGTAGTATGCAATGCGGGTGCTGCGCTTTTCTCCCAGTTCCGTGAGAATCTGTTCAAAATCTTGCCAAGACAAGTTATGAATGCTAATCGTGCTACCAGGAGTGAGTTCAATGGCACGAATGGGAATGGTAACGGTCATTGGTGTTCCTCCATCGATTGCTGGGGTAGCTTCTTCAACCGTAACTCGCTATTCACCCATAATTATCATTAATGACTAACTAAAAGTCATTGCTAAATAGCGATCGCTAAACCGTATTTCGTACTGCACCGCCAGCTTACTACCAGTTGGGGTGATTGAGGAGAGCGATCGCAGCCCTGGCAGGAGTCAAATAAATATAAAGCTCCGTTAAGCGTTTTGTTAGACATGATAGATTGAAAAATTTCATCGAGATGTGGAACGGGTGGCTGAGAAAAGAATTCTCCGAAATCCATAAAATACTGGACCGGAAGACCACCGATCCCAGAGTTTTGAGCGATACCGATTGATAAAAAGTTCGTGTAATTCGTTGGGTAAACGCTCTAAATAAGGGACTAAAGCTGTACCCAAATTCCACTCCAACAAAGCATCAGCATCTTTAAGCAGATGGGGATAAACCTTCTCAAAAATTGTTAAATTGTGCCCACCAGAGGTATAAAGGAGTTCTGCATAAGTCTCAATAGAAAGTACAGGTGATAGTCGCTTCCAACCATTCAAAGCCTCGAAAAAAGGATTTTCGCTGGCAGTTTCTATAATTAAGCGATGGGTGGGATGATGGTGATTAGACGGGATCTGTACGACCAATTGTCCATTCGGAGCAAGCAGAGAAAACAATCGGGGAATTAAGGATAAGTGATCTTCAACCCATTGAATTGCCGCATGAGAAAAAATTAGATCCCACTCCCCTGTGACTGTTTGAATTTCTCCTAATTTAAACCGCAGATTAGAGCGAATTTGTGCCTGAGCGCGAGTTAGCATCTGGGGTGAAGCATCCAGACCAATGACCTGACTATGGGGTAATGTATCAGCTAAGCGTTGAGTGAGTTCACCACTTCCACATCCGAGATCGATTACTTGCAACTTGCCTTGCGATTTAACTAGCGCTATCAAATCAGTAAAGGGTGCAAAACGCTCTGATTGAAACTGGTGATAGCGATCGGGGTTCCACGGCATTGAGTGATTTCCTGGTTAAATCTTTAGACGGTTTGAAGTTCTTGTTGAAATAATAGTTCAAGGACGTGATTTCAAGCATCAGCAGCAGCTTTTGGATTGTCGCGATCGCGCACGTTTACGCCTATTGGAGAAGCTCCTCTCTGTCGTCTCAGGTTCCGCAAGCAAGAGCGATCTAGAATTCCGAAAAGAATCTATGGCTTAGAAATTAAGGAGTATGTATGACCGGGAAATTAGATAGAAAAGTGGCAATTGTCACGGGTGCATCGGCTGGTATTGGTGAAGCGACTGCGATCGCGCTAGCAGCAGAAGGCGCACAGGTCGCGATCGCAGCAAGGCGTTTCGACCGACTGAATGCAGTCTGCGATCGCATTGCAACGGCGGGTGGAAAAGCATTGTCCATTGTGGCAGATATCACCGATGAAACCCAAGTTCAGAACTTAGTGGAAAAAGCAAACGCACAATTCGGTCGAGTCGATATCCTCGTCAACAATGCCGGAATTGCTTTGTCAGGTAATATTGAGGGTGCAAATACCTCTGACTGGCGACGCATGATCGATCTCAATATTCTGGGATTGATGTATGCAACTCATGCGGTTCTTCCCATCCTCAAAGCACAAGGATCGGGACATATCGTTAACATTTCATCCGTTGCCGGTCGAACCGCAAGGGTAGGCATCGGTGGCTACAATGTCACCAAATGGGGAGTCAATGGCTTCTCGGAATCGTTGCGGCAGGAAGTGTGCAAGCACAACATTCGCGTCACCATCATCGAACCAGGCATGGTGGATACAGAAATCGACAGCCATATTACCGATCCAATCGCCAAACAACGCACCGAAGAACGGCGTAAATCGATCGTTCCTCTACAAAGCGAGGACGTTGCAGCCGCAATCGTTTATGCCGTGACCCAGCCGCCGCGCGTGAATGTTAACGAAATTCTAATTCGACCCACCGACCAAGATTGGTAATGAACTGCACAATCACGCGATCGCATTCCTGTACTGGTAAATAGAGCCTACACACATCAGTCAGGCTAAGTTGAGGGCGCTCAAAGAAGATAGGATTGCGATCGCTACTTTTCACCCTCATATCTACTTCGATCTGGTGACGCGACAGCGCGTGTACGCGAAGGATGAGGCACTGGGTTTGAGGTGCAGCGTTCCCCCTGCACCTCAAACCCATCGGTCTACACCCCAAATCAATGTATCAACTGGCGTCCTTACCCAATCAAATGGTTGTTCCTCGGAGAACCTATATCATTCAACGTTTCACAGTATCGGCGGATTGATTGAACAACAGATCCCGCGACTGTTCTGGACTGATTACTTGATCTTTGAAGGCTTCTGCTTTCTCATACGCCCGAATGGTTGCCGGACGAGCTTTTATCGCTTCAAACCAGCGTTGCAAGTTCGGAAAATCTTCGAGCTTTTGGTTTTGCTTTTCGTAGGGCACAATCCAGGGATAAGCAGCGATATCTGCAATTGAATAATCACCGGCAATAAATTCCCGGTCGCTTAATCGTTTATTCAGCACTGCATACAAACGTCCTGTTTCATTCACATAGCGATTAATGGCGTAGGGAATTTTTTCCGGGGCGTATTGGGTGAAGTGATGGTTTTGTCCTGCCATTGGCCCCAGCCCGCCCATCTGCCAAAATAGCCATTGCAGAACTTCTGCGCGATCGCGTATATTTGCGGGAATCAATTTTCCGGTTTTTTCTGCCAAATACAGCAGAATCGCACCAGACTCGAAAACAGAAATTGGTTCGCCACCATCAGCAGGTTCCCGATCCACAATTGCCGGAATGCGGTTGTTGGGGGAAATCTTGAGAAACTCTGGTTCAAACTGATCGCCCGTGCCAATGTTAATCGCAACGAGAGTGTAAGGTAGCCCAACTTCCTCCAGAAACAAAGTTATTTTATGTCCGTTGGGCGTCGTCCAGTAGTAAAGGTCAATCATGATGATGTGTCCTCAATATTACAAACATTAGTTTTCGCGATCGCTTTCAGTTTAGAAGCCTCATCAACAAAACGGATGGCTTCCATTTCCTCTCAATTTCTCTAAAATTTAATCCAAAATTTAAAAGTCCTTGAGGGGGCACTGCCGTACTCCCTACAACCCCTCAAGTCACAGAAACAACTACCCCTCCACTTTCATTTGCCATCTTGTCTACCGCACACACAGCGTAAGTTCCCGGCTCAACCGTCGCAAACGTTGTCTCTCTAGAAAGGATTCTTTGCAGCGTCCAAGTTGTACCAGTTTGCTTATAAAGCGTCCAGGAACGAATATCGGGATTGCTAGCAACATTCCATGCCAGCTTGCCATTTCTCAACCCTAGCGCCGTTGGGGGCGGAGGTGGGGTCGAATTTCGCCACGACATCACGGGTGGTAATGCTGGTTTGGCATAAGTCGAGGTTTTGAATTTGTCATAGATGCCCTGGCGATTTTCAACGAACGCTTCCATACTGAAGAAGATATTCCCCAGGGACAAATTCCCGCTCAAGTTGCGAGTAATTTCAACTTGGTTTTCTGTCTCCGCAAGAGTCCAAACCTTGCCATCCAACCGTCCCAGATTATTACCGACGTAAATATGTCGGCCTTTGGGGTTATTATCCGTCCACCACTTCAGCAATACAGGGTAACTTTGGGCGGTTTGGTCAATGCGCCAGTAGAGTTGCGGGGTGAGATAATCAACCCAGCCTTGATCTAGCCATTTTTTTGAATCGGCATAAAGTACGCTGTAGGCATCTAGCCCCCGAATTTGAGGCGGTTGTCCAGGACGGTAAATGCCAAAGGGACTAATGCCAAACTTAACGTGTGGCTTGGTTACCTGAATTCCCCGCGATAGGCGCTGAACCATTTGATTCACATTGTCCCGCCGCCAGTCACCTAAAGAGAGTTTCCCTCCAGCAGCCGTATAGGCGGCGTAGGTTTTATCGTCGGGAAAAGATTGGCCTTCGATGGGATAGGGATAGAAATAGTCATCCAAATGGATGCCATCCACGTCATAGCGACGTATCACATCGAGAATGACGTTGTATGCCCTGTCCTGAACGACTTTCAATCCGGGGTCCATCCACATCTGATTACCCCATACATAAACCGCTTCGGGGTTGGTGACGGCGATGTGAGGGCGGACTGGCGGGGAGTTAGTGATGGAGACGCTGGCGCGGTAAGGGTTGAACCAAGCATGAAGTTCTATATTGCGCTTGTGGCATTCAGCGATCGCATACTCCAGGGGATCGTAAAATGGCTCTGGTGCTTTTCCCTGGCTTCCAGTTAGCCAATAACTCCACGGTTCTAATTGCGAAGCATAAAAGGCATCCCCTTCCGGTCGTACCTGCAAGACCAGCGCATTCATTTTCATCGCTTGCATCCGGTCAAGGATGCCAATGAGTTCGGCTTGCTGTTGTGCAACTGTCAATCCCGCTTTGGAAGGCCAATCATCGTTCCACACGGTTGTCACCCACACACCTCGAAACTCCCGTTGATGACTGACTTTGACAGTCGGCGTCTGACCGGGTAGGATGGGTTTTGGAGGCACCACGATGTAGGAAGATGCAATCCGAGGCGCTTCGTCTAGATAAACTAAAGCTTGATAAATAAAAGCGGCAACATCGCCACGAGTTGCTGCCAGATTCGGATTGAATAATTTTAGATTCGGGTAGTTCACCACCAGCCCTGCCCTCGTCGCTACTGCGATTTCGTCGGTGGCATAACTAGGAATTCCAGCGCCATCTTGATATATCCGTGGCAGTGCTGTTTTTAGGTCAGAGTTTATATTCGCGGCAATCTGCAAGCCACTGACTAGAGAAACTAAAGCTTGCGTTCGGGTAATCCTGTCTGCTGGACGGAAGCGATTATCGGGAAAACCACTAATAAATAGTGTTTCGTAAGCTTTTTGAATCGCACTCGCCCCCCAGTAAGTAGAAGGAACATCAATAAAGGGAATATATTGTCGTTTCGCAGGTCTCGAAAATGCTGTACTAATAAGGGCTGCAAATTCAGTGCGGGTAATAGATTGATTTGGCCGAAAAGTCCCATCCGGAAACCCGTTAATAATCCGACGCTGGGCTAAAGCTTGGATGAATAAGCGTGCCCAATGAGTTTGAATATCGAGGAACTGAGTCGGGGTTGTCACCATAGTTGTTGCGAATTGGGAAAAGGCAATCGGGGAAAAGTTTTGAGTATTGATATCATTTCACTTTATCTGTGCCACAAATATGTCTATTGCCCCCTTAAGAAAGGGGGTTGGGGGGATCGCAAATGTGACAGCAAAATAGTGAATTGGTATAAGTTTTGAGTTATTAAAAGAGTTTTTTAATTCAAAATTCAACACTTCACTACTTTCAGTACCGATTACCGCTTAATAAGTTGTTCCAATGCCTCAGAGATAACCTGCCGTTGTTCGGCGTCGTAACCGCGACGTTCTAAAAATGCTTTGTAGCTACCTTCGCCAGTGACGGCACTTTCCAATAACTTTTGAGACACTTCGTAGACAGAGGGGAGTTCCACCTGTTCAATAATTCGAGTGGTACGCGATCGCACTCTTTGGGATGATTGCGCCATCTCTTCGTTACCATTGCGGTGATGGGCAACCGCCATCACCGCAGACATGGCTACATTTTTGACTAACAATTCTGAAACAGTGTCTGGATTTGACTGCAATGCCTGTATAACAGCCGCAGAGGGATTATCGGCGATTGTCCCCTCAGAGGTTAGGTAGGTGACGAAAAAGCCTCTCGCACCATTTTCGGTTTTGACTAATTTTCCCACTACTTCAGCTATCTGTGCGTCGGATAATTCACCCGCTTGCATCTGGGAGAGCAAAGATTGAGTCAGCGCGATCGCATTCTCAAAGGTTACTTTTTCTGGAACTGTAAACGCAGATCCACTCATGATTGTGCCTGAAAATCGTTCTCATGCGATGATAGCCAATTTAGCGTAGGGGCATGGTAGCGACATGATAGGGGCATGGCAATGCCATATCCCTAGGTTTTTCGTTCCTTCGCGTTATAGCCGGTTAAGCGATCGCGTTCACAATTTACCGATTTGCCGAATATTTACATTACTCCCAGTAATCAACACCCCAATTTTGCCACTAGGTTCTTTCACAACTCCCGGCAGCAAAGCGGCGGCGGCTAAGGCACCCTCGGTTCCACCACAATTTTCAGATATTGATTTTCAGACATTCCCACAAGAAAAATATCATGGAAATAGGACTGTGATAGTTGCCTATGTAAACTTTCTATAGATGTTTATCTATAAATATCATATAGATCCTTGATAGGGATTTTTAAAATACACTTAAAAATTAAAAAACTTATTTGTTAAAAAATATTTTTATTTATAGACATTTATCTATCATTACCATATAAATTCTTGATGACAACTGCTTGATGACAACTGCTCTAGGCATAAAAACCTATGGTAGCAAAGAGTTATATAAGTTTTTTTTAAATGATTTATCGCTTAATTATCTAAATCAATTATTCCCTTTTGGTTACTTAAACCATTAAGATAAGCAGAACGCTTAAGAAATTATTAATTCGGCATTCGCCTTACTGCATAGGTTGATTGGGGAAATTACGGGTTGGCTTGAGGCAACCCTAGCTTTGCTGCAAGTTTGGAGGGAATTCAGTGGTTCAGGTTCTCATTGAGAGTATTTGGTTAGTCCCTTGCTATGCCTTAATTGGTGCTATTTCCGGGCTATTATGGTCGCCCGGTATCATCCGCCGCACAGGGCCGCGCCCCGCTGGTTACGTTAACTTGCTGATGACCTTTTTGGCATTCGTTCATAGCTTAGTGACTCTGCAAGCGATTTGGAACCAGCCGACTCAAGAAATAACGTTTACATGGCTGTCGGCAGCGGGTTTGGATTTAAATTTCCCCCTAGAAATCTCAGTAATTAACGTTGCAGCGATCGCTTTAGTCACCGGGTTAAACCTGCTAGCGCAGATATACGCGATCGGCTACATGGAGATGGACTGGGGGTGGGCACGCTTTTATGCCTTGCTAGGGCTTTTTGAGGCAGGAATGTGTGGTTTAGCTTTGTGCAACTCGTTGTTCTTTAGCTACGTAATTCTGGAAATCCTCACCTTAGGGACTTATTTGCTGGTAGGGCTTTGGTTTAGCCAACCGTTGGTGGTGACGGGGGCGCGGGATGCGTTCTTAACCAAGCGGGTTGGGGATTTAATCATGCTGATGCCAGTTATTGCCTTGTATCCCCTGGCAGGAAGTTGGAATTTTAACGATCTAGCACAATGGGCAAAAACCGCTGATTTAGACCCTACACTAGCCGCGCTATTAGGTTTAGGTTTAATTGCTGGTCCGATGGGTAAATGTGCTCAATTCCCGTTGCATTTATGGTTGGATGAGGCAATGGAAGGGCCGCTTCCCAGTACGATTTTGCGGAACTCGGTCGTCGTGGCAACAGGTGCCTGGGTGTTAATTAAGCTACAACCTGTGTTAGCACTTTCTCCCGTAGTGTCGTTGGCGCTGATATCGATCGGTGGGGTGACGGCGGTTGGCGCTTCCTTGATTGCGATCGCGCAAATTGATATCAAACGCGCTTTATCCTATTCCGTCAGCGCCTACATGGGATTGGTGTTTATCGCCGTAGGCACTCAGCAAGATGATGCAGCTTTGTTGTTGATCTTGACTCATGCGATCGCAATGGCGCTGTTGGTAATGAGTGTTGGTGGAATTATTTGGAACAACATCACCCAAGACTTAACCCAACTCGGCGGTTTATGGTCGCGCCGTCCGATATCTGGATTAGCCTTTGTGGTTGGGACGCTAGGATTAATCGCTTTTCCGCCTCTCGGCAGCTTCTGGGCATTGCTGAAATTAGCAGATGGTTTGTGGGCAACTCAACCTTGGTTAGTCGGTTTATTGTTGGTCGTCAATGTTTTGACAGCCTTCAGTTTAACGAGAGTGTTTGGGCTGATTTTTGGTGGAGAACCCAAGCCAATGACTGTGCGATCGCCAGAAGCATTTTGGCCTTTAACTTTCCCTATGATAGTTTTGGCCGCCTTCACCCTCCACCTCCCCTTAGTGTTACAAAGCTTGTCGTTACTACCGAGTTGGGCAACTTTCAATAAAGATATGGCGCTGCTGTTGATTTGGTCTAGCATCTTTGGTTGCAGCCTTGGCGGGGTGATCTATCTGAATAAAATGTGGCAAAAACCCGTCCAACTTCCTTGGAAACCCCTGCAAGATTTGTTGGCTTATGACTTTTACACCGCCAAAATTTACCGCGTGAGTATTGTTTTCAGCGTTGCTTTAATTTCCCGCTTCATCTCTGCCTTTGACCGCTACTTAGTAGATGGCTTCGTTAATCTTGTCGGCGTTGCTTCCCTTTTCAGCGGACAAAGTTTGAAATACAGCACTTCCGGACAATCCCAAGCTTATGCGATGACGATAGTAATGGGAATTATCGTCTTAGGAATGCTGTTATACTGGCGCTTTCTTCATGGGGCTTTACCGCTCTTTGTATCCCTCGCTCAGTAGGTAAAGGGTAGGCAATAACTACCTGAATAAACTAACTGGCAATCTGGCTGATTTAGAATTTTCTGTCATTATTGCTTTTTTAACTGAAAAGGACAGAGAATAATGACAAGGAACGAACAAAGCAAGTATTTAGTATTAGGAAGGAAGGAAGGAACCAATGAACTCAAAAAAACAGAAAGCACATTTCTCTAGACGGAATTTGCTGAAAATTAGCGCAGGCGCAGTAGGGGCAGGGGTCGTAACCGCCGGACTCGGATCTAAGTTGGTTTTTCCCGACAAAGCTGTTGCAGAAAATGACATGACACCCGATCAAGCACTGCGAGCTTTAATGGAGGGTAATCAACGCTTTATTAGCAGAAAACCTAAAAATATCAACCAAGGTTTTGAACGTTTGGGAGCCGTTGCAAAAACCCAGAAACCATTTGCGGCGATTCTGAGCTGTGCTGATTCACGGGTTCCTTCTGAGATTCTCTTTGACCGGGGATTTGGCGATTTGTTTGTATGCCGCGTGGCGGGAAATATCGCCACTCCGGAGGAAACTGGCAGCCTAGAATTCGGCGGTTTAGTATTGGGGACTAAGGTAATAATGGTGATGGGGCACGAAAGATGTGGGGCGGTAGATGCCACCATTAAAGGTGCCCAAGTTCCCGGTCAAATCGGTAGCTTAATTGAGGCGATAAAACCTGGCGTAGAAAAAGCAAAAGGGAAATCCGGCGATTCCCTAGAGAATGCTATTAAAGCTAACGTTATGGTTCAAGTTGAACAATTGAAATCCTCTCCTGTCATCGCTCAGTTAATTCAGGAAGGCAAACTGAAGGTTGTCGGTAGTTATTACGATTTGGATACGGGCAAAGTTACCTTACTGAGTTAGCCAGAACTATAGCAATTCCATTTAAGTAGTGAGATATCTTCGATTAAAAAAGTGCGATCGCGCATTAGCAGAGGAAGAAAAGAGAGAAGAATATCTCCTACATAAATTGGAATTGCTATTATATAGCTAAACCGCTATTTATATAATTCTCATTCAGTTGGTCAACAGAAATCAGGAATCAGCAAATAAAAAACCATGCTCAGCACTTTAATTTGGCTACCCTTTTTAGGTGCCGCTCTCGTCGGATTCTTACCTAACTTATCTGCTAGTCAGGCACGTTTACTTGCGTTAGCGATTGTCAGTGGAATTTTATTACAGACAGGATTTCTCCTAACCCAATTCGACCTGAACAATGCCGGGATGCAATTCTCGGAATTTATGCCCTGGATTGAAAAGTTGGGATTGAATTACAGCCTTGGTGTTGATGGTTTGTCTTTACCGCTGTTGGCTTTGAATAGCCTGCTGACATGGATTGTTATTTACAGCACCTCAAAGCAGATTACTCGTCCTCAGCTTTACTATTCTTTAGTAATGCTGGTTAATGCCGGGATTGCGGGTGCCTTCCTGTCGCAGAATTTGATGCTGTTTGTGTTGTTCTACGAACTAGAACTGATTCCGCTTTACTTGTTAATTGCCATCTGGGGTGGAACTGAAAAGCGTGGCTATGCAGCGATGAAGTTCCTCATTTATACAGCGCTTTCTGGAATTTTAATTCTGGCGGCATTTTTGGGTATAACTTGGCTGGGTAACGCTCCTAATTTTGATTACAATGCCAACATTGCTCAAGGTTTACCATTACAAGCGCAGCTAATCCTGCTAACAATGCTGCTGGTAGGTTTCGGAATCAAAATTCCCTTAGTTCCGCTGCATACTTGGTTGCCAGATGCTTATGTCGAGGCTTCCCCACCCGTAGCCATTCTTTTAGGTGGCATCCTGGCAAAGTTAGGAACCTATGGTTTGGTACGGTTTGGTTTAGGAATGTTTCCCGAAACCTGGACAATTGTGGCACCAGGGTTAGCGATTATCGGAGCGTTTAGTGCCGCTTACGGGGCGCTGAGTGCGATCGCTCAAAAAGATATCAAGCGCATGGTCGCTTATAGCTCTATCGGTCACATGGGCTATGTTCTGTTAGCCGCCGCCGCTGCTACACCGCTTAGTTTACTCGGTGCCGTCATGCAAATGGTTAGTCACGGCATCATCTTAGCCATCCTTTTCCATTTGGTGGGTGTTATCGAAAGCAAAGTTGGTACCCGCGATTTAGATGTCTTGAATGGTTTGTTGAGTCCCCAACGCGGCTTACCGCTTACCACTGCTTTGCTCGTTCTAGGCGGAATGGCGAGTGCTGGTATCCCCGGTATGGTAGGCTTTATCGCTGAATTTTTGGTGCTGCAAGGTAGTTTCATCGTATTTCCAATTCCGACCCTAGTTTGTGTGGTTTGTAGCGGTTTAACGGCAGTTTATTTTGTGATCCTCATTAACCGCACCTGTTTTGGCAAACTGAACAATTCCGCAGCCTACTATCCCAAAGTTGAATGGGTTGAGCGCACTCCAGCTTTAGTTTTAGCAGCCATAATCTTCTTCTTGGGAATCTTCCCCAATTGGCTGGTACGTTGGAGCGAGCCGACAACCGCTGCAATGGTTGCTAGTATGCCCGCGACTACTACTCAGCAAGTTGCTATCCACTACCAGTCTTCAGTTCAGCAATAGAAAATTACTTTCATTCCTCTCGTTACGGCGCTCAGCCTGGAAACGAGAAACCTAAGCCCCAGCTCCCTTAAGCGCTAGGGAAGGGGTTGGGGGAGAGGTCAAAATACTGCCCGCACAACAAAATAACGACTCATTAAAAAACATTCAGCAATTCACATAAAGGAACTAAAAATGGTACAAACTCCACCTAAGCCTTCAACAAAATTGCCTCCTTCTAACCATGAGTTTGCCGATATTATTCATCGCTTAGAAGCTGGTGGTGCAATGCTGCCAGATACGCCGGAAAATCTCATGCAAATTATCGGTATTTATAAAGCGTATGCAGTCCCAATGGATTTCTACTGGCGCGACCTGCTTTATATTGCCGAGCGTGTCTTTTTAAATCCCTTTCCCTTCTTTAAATACTTTCTCCCCAAGGAGTATTTGGAGTTACATAATCATTACGCTGGAGACGATGCAGATTTGCGGATCTGGCGCGGAGAAGCCACTGCTCATCCCGAACTTCTAGAGTTTATGGAGAAGGGCGAAACTTCTAAAATGCCCAAGTTATTCCATCACTTAGGGCATGACCGAATCAATATGGAATTTGCCGAAGCTTGTATGCAAGCAATGCTTTGGCACGGCAGAGACATGGGTTGGGGTAAATTCGATGCCTATCTAGATACCGATGAATACAAAGCGAATGCAGATAGAGCAATTAAGGCTTACTTCCAAGGTAATCCGGCGATGCTGGGATTATATAAACTGTTCCCTGATATGTTCTTAGAACAGGTACGCCAACTGTCTTACTATAGTAATTTAGGCTTGTTCTGGGAAGTGATGGCTCCAGTTTTCTTTGAGATGTCCGACCTCTACGATGAGGGCAAAATGACCACTGTGCCAGAGGCGATGAATTTTCTGGTAAATGGAATTTTTGCGATCGCGGGTCGTCCTATTTATCATCACGTTTATATTCGGGGTGAAAAGTATGAAATTATCCCCAAATCTTGCGGTTTTACATGGCTCTACGAAGCCGCATTACCGTATGTGGAAGCTGTATTCTACCGCACCGCTCCCTTCCGGGGTACAAAATCTTACAATGCTCAGGCAAAGCAAGTTCCTGAAAATCAGAAAGATTTCCACTATGGAATTCTCTATGCTGATGTATTTCCGGTGGGGAATGCTGGCATTCCGCCGACATTATTAATGCAGGATATGCTACATTTTCTGCCACCCTATCTCGTAGATTACTATCGTCAACACTGCCGGGGTGAAGATGATATGTTAATCCAATTAGGGATTACTTTCCAACGCTCGATGTACTGCGTTACTTCTGCTGTCATCCAAGCATTGCGAACTGCACTTCTCTATCCTTTAGATGACTCCAATCCAAAGCATTTACAAGCAAATCGGGAGTTTTTTGAAGCTCAGATAGATCGCTTCAAGCGTCCTGAAGCTCGTTTGCGGGATATTCAGCAGTCGGATTATCGATAGGAGTTCCCCCCAAATCCCCTTCAACAAAGGGGGTTTTTAAAAGGGAGCGATCGCAAGTGAATGCCTTAATTCCTCCAACACACCTCAAATAGGGTTGTTAAAAAGGGAGCGATCGCTCCCTTTTTTTATTTAACCCATCAAAATTACCGTGTCGATAACGTGAATCACGCCGTTATCCGCTTCGATATCTGGTGCGAGAACTGTGGCATTTTTCACCTCAAAACCATCAGAACAATCAATTCTGATAGGTGAACCTTCAACTGAGGTGACAGAAGTCAGCTTCTCTAAATCGGCTTTCATTAACTTGCCAGGAACGACATGATAAGTAAGAATTCTGGCAAGTTGGGGAATATTTTGTACCAAGGTTTGAATCGTTCCGGGTGGTAGTTTTGCAAAGGCATCATCATTCGGTGCAAAGACCGTAAAAGGGCCGGGACTTTTCAGCGTATCCACCAACCCCGCCGCTTGGACAGCAGTTACTAAAGTTTTGAAAGAACCCGCACCAACGGCAATATCAACAATGTCAGCCATCTGTTCTCACTTAATAGATTGTATGGAAAAAGCTCTGATAACAGTTTAGGGTGAGCCTTGCCAATATTATTGGATTGGCTATCGGCGATCGCTTTAAATCTTTAATGTTCGTTAAAAAAAGTTGTAATCTCTTGCTCACCTAGATTTAATTCACGTAGAAAGAACCACCTGATTGCGTCCGCGTCGTTTGGCTTCATAGAGAGCTTTATCTGCGGCTTCATTGAGTTGTGTCGCTTCATTGACGTTGGGAAAGACAGCGATGCCACAGCTAAAAGTAACCGAAAACTCAGCACCGTCAGACTGCTGCCGAACTTGTGCAAAACCCTCGCGGATTCGATTGAGAACTTGTACGGCTGTTGCACCATCTGTATGCGGGAGAATAGCCGCAAACTCTTCTCCGCCATAACGACCCGTGATATCAGTTTTACGCAAACGCTGCTGTAACAGACGGGATAAACTTTTCAGTACGCGATCGCCTGTCAGATGGCCATAAGTATCGTTCACTGACTTAAAATCATCAATATCAATCATGGCAAAGGCAAGGTGCGTATTTTCCCGCTGACCTCGTTGCACCTCAATACTGAGTTGCTCTTTAATCGTCGTATGATTGAGCAGCCCAGTCAGACTATCGCGCACCATCACCGAACGTAAAAGACGCGATCGCTGCACTCGCGGCATCACCGACGCAATCAGATGATTTGGCTGGATCGGCTTGGTTAAAAAATCATCCCCGCCTAGCTGAATCGCCGCTAGCTGCTTATTCAGATCCGTCTCCATCGACAGAAACACAATCGGAATGCCCACATAAGCCGGTTGCTGACGGATCACCGCTGCCAGTTCCACTCCATCGCATCCCGGCATATACATATCCATCAAAATTAGATCCGGTCTGAACTCAATTAAAGGCGGCATCACCTGCAACGGATCTGTCACGACCAGCGCCGTCATTCCCGCCTGTTCCAAAGTCCAACCATAGAAAGATGCCAAAGGCGCATCATCGTCAACGATTAAAATGCGATACGGCTCTGGTGCTTGCGGCACCGTCAGCAAATCCAGCGCATCAATCAATTCCCCAATGTTAATTGGCTTGGGAAAATACGCCTTTCCACCCGCTCTCACCGCCTGTAAACGAGCCATAAGATCGTTTCTGGCAGAAATAAACAAAACTGGCAGGGGTTGCTCGCGGTGCTGCTGGATGGCAGTAATTGTTTTGGGACCAGCAAGACTATCTTGAGGGAAAACAACATCCACAATGGCAGCGGCGGGTGGTGTTTGCGCGATCGCCTCCTCCAGTTCAGCAATTTTGTCAAAAGTGCGAACCTGATAACCAAAACAACTGATTTGCAACGCCAAATCCTGCGACAGATGCGGATCGTCTTCCACCAAAAAAATCAGCCGATTCTCTGTCCAAGGCTCTTGAGACTGCAACGGGGGGAGGTTTAGATCCAGTACACAGGTGTCCTCCACAGCGATCGCCTGTTTCAATCCTCCTACCAGCACGCAGATTTGTGCTTGCTCTTCTGCGTTTGGCAACTTTCCACTATCCAAAATCGCTTTGAATATCAGTTCCAAGGTTCGTGCCGCATTCCCTAACGCCAGCAACCCAAACGTGGCACTAGAACCCGCCAAACGGTGCATCAGGTGGTGTAGTGTTTCCAAAGGTGAGGCAGCGGCTTCTAGCAGGGACTGGGGTTGATTTGCAGAAGACGAATAGGGCTGAACATCTGAGGTGCTGAGGAGTTGACGTTCTTGATTCTCTCCTGCTCCGGGCAGGGTTTCCCCGCCCCTACATCCTGGCTCCTGCGCTACCGTTCCCTTTTGCTCAAGGCTTTCCAGCAGCTGATTCCAAATTGTTTCTATCTGCTCAATTCGACTCGGCAGTTGTTGCCTATAGGCAAGGCGTAAGGCATTGAGTTGATCTTGCGGATCTTGAAGCGCATCAATCATGGTACTGCGACCACATACGATTGAGAGTTACAGAAAGGGTCATGGGATCGAACGGCTTCGCAATCACATCCAGTACACCAAGTTGCTTATAATAAGCTACTTCATGGGTTTGCACTTTAGCAGTCAAGAAAATTACCGGAGTGCTTAAAGTTTGCGGAAGTTCCCGCAGTGCCTTCAGGGTCGTCATCCCGTCCATCCCAGGCATCATCACATCCAGCAAAATCAAATCCGGGGCAAACGTCGGTGCTTTCTGAATCGCTTCGCTCCCAGAACTACAGACTTCTACTGTAAAACCGCCGACTGCTTTCAAACCCAAGCAGGCAATGGTTTGAATATCTGGGTCATCTTCCACAAACAAGATACGAATTAAAGGTGGAGCTGTCATATTACTTTCAATGGATTAATCCTTAATTTAAACTGAGTGAGAAAAAAGAGAGCGGAGGAATCAGGGAGAGAGGCGGAATTTTCCACTTGCCTTTGAACGGGAAGGCTCATGGTTGAATAGTAAAAGTTAAGTGTCATTCGCTTATGGTTCATCTTATCTAATGAACCACAAACTACCGATTAGCCGATTTCACAAATCATATTAATTTTTACCGCCCATCTGAGAAAGTTGAATAATCAGTAGTCAAACGACATTGAACTTATTACAAATTTTCAAACTTTCCAACATTCAAAAGTTAGGAATTATTCAGAATTAAGGAGGAGAATTACTGCGTCCAATGAGAGATTTAATCGTTTCCAGCAACTGCTGATTGGAGGTGCGGGATTTGACAAGTGCCGCAGCTACGTGATGTGCCGCCTCCATGCCAACGGTATTGGCAGAGAAAATGACAGCGGGGATGGAGGAAAAAGTCTGATTATTGAGATCCGCTAGCAATTCTAGACCAGAACCATCGGGTAAACTGAGGTCAAGAATCACTAAGTCAAAAGTTTTAGAAGACAGCTTGTGTCTAGCCTCATGAAGATTTTTAGCTGAATCCATTTCGGCGATATTCTGCAAAATTGTTGAGACAACCTGAGTTAAATCTGGATCGTCCTCAACATACAAAATATGAGGCTTACTGTCTGAGTTCTGCCGAACTGCTTGCCGAACAGCTGCCATTAACCGCGCCTGATCGATTGGTTTATCCAGCCAGTCTATCACCGGCAACCCACCGCCACTGAGTTGTTCGCGCCCCTGTTGGGCTTTGGCAGAAACGACCACAATCGGGAGACTCTGAGTATTTTCATCTTCCCGCAGTTCCCGGATCAAAGAGATGCCATCTTGACCGGGTAGCGCCAAATCTACAGTCATGGCTGCATAGCAATTTTCTGACAAAAGCTGCTTGGCTTGGGCTGCATTGTAGGCGATATCAGCACTTAAACCTTCTTGTTTCAGCATCAGCGACAGCAGTGTGGCAATATCGGGATCGTCTTCACAGATCAGGATGGGGAGACTTTCCGGCGATTGGCAAGTCGGAATCTTTGAGATCCGTGCTTCGTGCCATTCTGGTAAATCGAAGTAGAAAGTCGTCCCGACATTCGTTTGAGTTTCAAAACTAATGTGTCCTCCGAGTTTTTCCACGATCGCTTTGCAGATACTTAAACCTAAGCCAGTTCCTCCCTTTTGACGGGTATCTGAGGAATCTGCTTGAGCAAATTTCTGAAAAATCCGGGGGCGAAAGTCTTCGGGAATGCCACAACCGCAGTCGGTAACGGCAACTCGGATGGTATTTGACGATTGAGGTTGACGGGAAACGGAGAGGGTGACAGTGCCATTGGGGGGAGAGAATTTGGCAGCATTGGAGATGAGGTTAGCGAGTACCTGCATCAGGCGATCGCGATCGACATTCACCAGAACATTAGACAACTCAGACTCCAGTACCAACTGCACCCCAAACTGTTCGCCATAGGCACGGTTCGCCTCCAGCGCCTGCTCTACGAGTGGCATTAGTTCCAGCGGCTGGAGATAAAAATCCATTTTGCCGGATTCAATCTTTTCAATATCTAAAATGTCATTAATCAGGAGAATCAGACGCTCGGTATTTTTATGAGCAATATTTACTAACGCCTTTGCCTCATTGGGAATTTCGCCCGCCACGCCTCCAGCAATTAAACTCAAGGAGCCGCGCACCGAGGTAAGCGGCGTCCTCAACTCATGACTGACGATAGAAACAAATTCGTTTTTCATTCGCTCCATCTCCTTGCGCTCGGTAATGTCGCGCACGATTGCCAGCACTTCATCCTCTCCGTTGACAACAACGCGAACTTCATAATCGCGCACAGAGCCTATCTCTCCGGTTGGGTAAGCAGGATTCAATGGAGCGAGCAGTTGATATTCAAAAACTTGTTTCTCGTTAGTAGACAGGGCTTTGGCGACATAATGCAGCATTTGCTGCGCTACCTCGGTGGGCAAAAACTCCTGCACAGTTTGACCGATGACTTGAGCGGGAGTGAGCGCCCGAACGTCATTTTTAGCCGCTCTGAAGTCTAGAAAGGTGCCATCTTTACGGATGCGAAACATCGAATCTGGAATCGCGTCGAGGAGGGCGCGAGTTTTGGCTTCACTTTGGCGCAGCACTTCACTTTGGCGGAGGGTTTCCTCTGCTTGGATGCGTTCAGTGATGTCGGTGGCGACGCCAATTGCGCCCATGACTTCGTTGTTGGCGTTTCGCAGGGGCGAATAGCGCACTTCAAAGGTCAATTTGCCCATTTTTACCAGTGATGTCAAGGCTCTGCCGGATAGCGCTTGCCGAACTTCTTCGAGAATCTGAGGGAAGCGGCGGTACACTTCAAAGATGGATTGACCAACCACCTTACCAGCTTGCAGTCCCAAAGTATCCAGACCGCTCCCTTCGGAAAAGGTAATGATACCCTGACGATCTAAGGCAAATAGAACGATGGGCGCACTTTTCACCACAGTCCGCAGACGTTCCTCACTATCGCGCAATGCAGTCTGAGCGACTTGCGATCGCGCAAGTTCTGCTTCCACTTGCTCGAACAAAGCGGCTTGTCGAATGGCGATCGCAATTTGCACGCTTAGCGCCTCTAGCAGTTCGACTTCCTCAAATTGCCACTGTCGCGACGATCGACAGTGATGGGCGATCAGCAGCCCCCACAAGTGGTCTCCTTGCAAAATCGGCACGACTAGATTCGCTCGCACCTGAAATCGCTCTAGCAATTCAATATGGCACGGGTTGATCTGAGCCGTGTAGATATCGTCAATGACACTGATACGACCTTGTTGATAAGCATTGGTGTAGCTTTTGGTAAAGCACGGATCTTTGATATTGCTTCCCAGAACTGCCAACCACCCATCACTCACGGACTCGACAACAACGGTGCCACTTTCATCCGGCTCAAAGCGGTACAAAATTGTTCGATCTGTCTGAAGAAACTGCCGCACTTCCTCCACGGCAGTATTTAGGACATCCTCCAGCTTCAACGATTGGCGGATACGCTCTTGCATGGCTCCTAAGAGCTGCTCTCGTCGCAGAAGTTGCCGTAAAATTGCTTCAGCCTGCTTGCGTGCGGTAATGTCGGTGTGAATTCCAATCAACCCCACCAGATTGCCATTTTCATCGGTGATGGCATCCGCTCTTAGCAAAATCAATACAGTGCGATCGCTCTTGGTACGCATCTCGACTTCACCACTCCAGCAGGAGTTGCCTTGCTTGATGGTGCTGATGACTTCACGAGCGCTATTCGGATCGCAGTAGCGGATAGATGGCCCCCCAGCCGCATTTATTTCATCTGTGGTGTATTCAAACAATTCCACAAACGCTGGATTGTGATACAGGGACTGCCCTTTGGCATTCGTAATGATGATGGCATCACTCGCATTTTCAACGGCTTTGCTAATCCGAATCAGATGTTCTTGGGCTTCCACTCGGTCGGTAATGTCCATCTGTACACCCACAAAGTTTGTGAGTTTTCCTTGGGGATTCTTTACTGGCGCAACTCGCAGTTCGTTCCAGAAAAGGGTGCCATCTTTGCGGTAATTCCGCAAGATGACATTGCACTCTTTTCCCTCCCGGATTGCTGTTCGCAACTCGGCGATCGCAGGTTGTTCGGTATCGATTCCTTGCAGGAAGCGGCAGTTGTACCCTAAAACTTCGCTCTCGGAGTACCCGGTCATTTCCTTGAAACTGGGATTGATATAAATCAGGGGATTGTCTGGCTTGCTAGCGTCGCTAATCACGATGCCGTTATTACTAGCAGCGATCGCCTTCTCCAACAGGTGCAGGTGTTCCTGTGATTGATGGGGTTGCGCGATCGCTCTCGACACAATCAATCCGCCAATTTCACCTGTGCCAGTACGCCACGGCTGTACTTCCCACCTTACCCACTCCACAGTTCCATCAGTACGGGGTAAAGATTCCTCAACCTTCTCGATGCTTCCCGCTAAACAACGCTGATGAATTGCCTGCCAACGGTCTGCTACTCCACCCTCAATTTCATAGTAAGAGCGCCCGATAATATCCTCACCAAGATTTTGCTCCGTCAGCCATCGATGGCTGAACAGCAGGTAACGCATCTCGCGATCGAACATCGCAACGGCTGCTGGCGCTTGCTGGATAAACAGTTGAAGCAGCTCTTGGTTATCGGTGTAATTCATGAGTAAGGCTGGGGGTGAGCGTGAAGTTAAAGTGACGCAGCTAAACACTTCTATTCCAATGGTGCCCAAATGCAATCTTCAGCTATCATCTGCATCACCAAATCGCTTCTTCCGGGCGCTGACAATCCTGCTCAGTGCAGGGTTCAATCCTACCTTAGCCCCTTTTTTGAGCGGGAATTAGATCGGAGGATTGGGGAGATCGAAATTGAGGGCGTTGGAGCCAAAACTCATGTCACAAGTCCATGAAATTTTGAATTTTTGGTTTGGCAAACCCGATGAGGCGGGTTATGGGAAACCCCGTAAAGTCTGGTTTACCAAAAAACCGCAGTTTGATGAGGAGATCCGAACCCGCTTCTTAGGAGACTACGAACTAGCCGCAGCGGGTCAGTTAAATCCCTGGAAGGAATCGCCCCAAAGCTGTTTAGCACTGATACTGCTATTAGATCAATTTCCCAGGAATTTGTTTCGCGGGAGTGCCCAAGCCTTCGCAACCGACAGCCTTGCCCTGTCTGCTGCACAGCACACAGTTGCCAATGGCTTCGATCGAGAACTGCTGCCAGTCCAGCGATGCTTTATTTACTTACCGTTTGAACATAGTGAAAATCTCGAACATCAGCGTCAGTCAGTGGAGTTATTTCAGCAATTGGGCGACGATCCTGACTGTATTGATTACATTTCCTACGCAGTTCGACACTTCGAGGTAATTGAACGCTTTGGGCGATTTCCCCATCGCAATCAGATTCTCGGTCGAGAGACAACGACCCAGGAGGCAGAGTTTCTTCAGCAGCCTGGGTCGTCATTTTAACGATCAAGATGCAACTGCATCTTGAATGCAACTGCATTGACTGTCTTATCGCGCTGTCCCCTACTTACGAGTTGCTCGTTAAGGAACCGGGCGCTTGGCTTGTACCTTCACCTGCAAACCCGCTGTATGCGGTTGATACTCTTTCAAGTCGATCTTGACTGGCTTGACGTTCCAAATTTCTTGGCAATACTCTTTAATCGTGCGATCTGAGGAAAATTTCCCCGTGCGAGCAACGTTGAGAATTGACATTCGAGTCCAGTGCTTCGCGTCTCGATAAGCTTGGCTGACTTCTTGCTGGCAGTCAATATACGCCTGGTAGTCAGCAAAGAGCATATACTCATCCCTGTCTAACAACGATTCCACAATTGGTTTGAAAAGGTCGTGATTTTCGGGTGAGAAGTAGCCGGAAGCGATCGCGTCGATCGTTTGTCGCAGTTCGGCATTGTTATGGTAGTAGTCTCGCGGGTTGTATCCCCTTGACTTCAATGCATGCACTTCTTGAGTTGTCAAGCCAAACAAGAAAAAGTTTTCAGGCCCGACTTCTTGGCGGATCTCGATGTTGGCACCGTCTAGCGTTCCGATAGTAAGCGCCCCATTCATGGCGAACTTCATGTTGCCCGTACCGGAAGCTTCTTTGCCCGCCGTGGAGATTTGCTCGGAAAGATCGGCGGCTGGATAAACTCGCTGACCGAGAGAGACCGAGAAATTTGCCAAGAAAATGACCTTAATGCGATCGCGCACATCCGGGTCATTATTGACGACTTTCGCCACCGAATTAATCAACTGAATAACCAGTTTGGCAATGTAATAGCCGGGAGCAGATTTGCCCGCGAAAATAAAAGTCCGGGGCAAGATATCAACATTGGGATCTTTTTTGATCCGGTTGTACAGCGTAATAATGTACAGCACATTCAACAGCTGACGCTTGTACTCGTGAATCCGCTTCACCTGAATATCAAACAGAGAATCTGGATTTACTTCAATGTCGTTGTAGAGCAGAATGTACTCTGCCAAGGATTGCTTATTTTTGCGCTTAATCGACGAGAAGCGAGAGCAAAACTCAGCATCATCAACAAACGCTTCTAGCTGCTTGAATTGATCGAGTTGTGTTACCCAATCATTGCCAATTTTCTCGGTAATCAGCTCAGACAGATGGGGATTGCTCAGCAACAACCACCGGCGCGGTGTCACCCCGTTCGTTTTGTTGTTAAACTTTTCGGGCCACAATTCGTAGAAATCTCGCAAGACATCCGCTTTGAGCAAATCTGTATGCAGTGCTGCCACCCCATTGATGGAATGGCTCCCTACACAAGCTAAATGTGCCATGCGGACGTACTTCTGGGCACCTTCCTCAATAATTGACAATCTCCCGATCCGCGCCTCATCCCCCGGATACTTGGCACGCACCTCATCAAGAAAGTGGCGGTTAATTTCATAGATAATCTCTAAGTGCCGAGGCAACAGATGCTCAAACAAGCTCACAGGCCAGCGTTCTAGAGCCTCAGACAGTAGTGTATGGTTCGTATAGGCGAAGACGCGCCTGGTGATGTACCAAGCTCGGTTCCAGCCCAATTCGTACTCATCCACCAACAACCGCATCAGTTCGGCAACCCCAATCGATGGGTGCGTGTCGTTGAGCTGGATAGCAACCTTGTCGTAGAACCGATCGAAAGTCCGGTGAATGCGTTGATGCGAATTGATAATGTCTCGGAGGGAACAACTGACGAAGAAATACTGCTGTTCTAGGCGCAGTTGCCGACCCTGAGAGGTGTTGTCGTTGGGATAGAGAACTTTTGAGATATTTTCAGAAAATATCTTGTTAGTAACGGCACCGGCATAGTCACCGCTGTCGAAAACTTGGAAGTCGAACTCTTCAGAAGCCCCCGCCCGCCAGAGACGCAGCGTATTTACCGTATTGTTGTTGTACCCAGATACGGGTGTATCGTAGGGCGTCCCCAAGATTTTCCGATCGGGAATCCAACGCACTCGATAACGACCTTGCCCATCGCTGTAAGCTTCTGTATATCCGCCGAACTTCACTTCAACGGTTAATTCTGAGCGGCGAACTTCCCAAGGGTTGCCAAACCGGAGCCATTTGTCGGGGTGTTCGACTTGAGCGCCATCCTGAATCCATTGGTCAAAGATCCCGAATTCGTAGCGAATACCGTAGCCAACTGCCGGAATTTCTAAGGTGGCGAGGGAGTCGAGAAAACAAGCCGCCAGACGCCCTAAACCTCCATTGCCGAGTCCGGGTTCTGCTTCTAATACTTTGAGGTCATTGATATCGAGTCCGGACTCATGGAGAGCTTGGCGTGCCCGTTCGTACAAACCTAAGTTGAGTAGGTTGTTGTCCAACTGACGACCCATCAAGAACTCTGCCGATAGGTAGTATACGGCTTTGACATCTTTGTCAATGTAGGTTCTGATCGTGTTAATCCATCGGTGCAGCAAGCGATCGCGCACAGTATAAGCGAGAGCCATGTAGTAATCATGGGGCGTCGCCCAATACTCATCCTTTGCCAGCAAATAATACAGATTATCTGCAAACGCCCGTTTCAGGGTTCCTACCGTCATCCCAGTACGATCGTCTTCCACCTGGACTTCAATGGGTTCAATGGGTTCAATGGGTGTCTCCAAGTGGTCGGCGTTCCCCTCATACGGCGGCTCAAAACGCCCCCCCTGTGAGGGCTGATGACTACTTTCTGTCATGTATAAATCTCCGTTTAACAGCGGTCTGTTGCTACTCCCAATCCTGTCATAACTGACTTTAGGCTGACAGGGCGGGAAGTATTGGCTAGAGCGTCTTCACCAAACCAGCGCCTAAGCGATTTGTGTAAATCTTTAGATTAAAGCCAAAAGTTATTATATTTTGGCTAATGATTTTTATGGCTTTTTATTAAGAAAAATTGTGGAATAAATATAACTCCTTATAGGAGTAATTTTTCATTATCTCAAGGTTACAGCAGTACCGCCTTCTCAAAACCTACCTAATATTGATAAGTTTTGTTACATATTTTTTGGGGAAAGAATGCAGAGTAAGCCGTATTTTGATTAAAAGTTAACAACCTTTTAAGGTTGGCTGCCCACTTACAAATTTTTGGCTCAGCATTTCACATAATCTTCATGATTTTTTCTCTAAAATCAGACGTATCTTCACAATTTATTCCCTAAATTAGATATAAAACTAAGATTAAATATTTATTAAAAATTTTTTGGTGAGAAAATAGTATGAGCTTGCTGTCTTGCCTTGCGTGGTTCAAAAACGGCTTTCTGGGAGTTCTGCAAAAAGCAAATAGGGGACTTATTGGAAAACATTAATATCGCTTGCTAATAAACAAAATTGTTAACTATCACCTAGGAAGTAGTGAAGATGAATGCTAAGACACTCAGAAGCAAGTATGCAGACGGACAAAGGGATTTTAGGCAAGCATATCTATACCGAGAAAAACTCACCTTTGCTAGTCTGGATGGTGCGAACTTCAGCCAAGCAAATCTAGGCATGATCAACCTCAGGGGAGCAAATCTGCGTGGAGTAGACTTCCAACAAGCAGATATGAGAAGGGCGAACTTGAAGGATGCAGATTTAACGGGAGCAAACCTTGAGGAAGCGAATTTAGCGGGAGCAAATCTCAGCGGAGCCAATCTTACGAAAGCCAATTTAAAAAAGGTAAATCTAAACCGAGCTGTATTAGGTGGAGCAAACCTGAGCCAAACTAATTTAAGGTACGCAAATCTCTGCGAAACCATTCTGTTTGGAGCGATTTTAACAGGAGCGATTCTGCTCAAAGCAAATGTAGCCGGGGCAGTTTTGCTAAAGACAAATCTGACTAATGCGGCTGTAATTGACACCGATTTGAGCAAAGCACGCTTAGAAGAGGTAACGATGCCTGATGGTACAGTCCAGAAGTAATCGGCACGAAATTGCTCAATTGTGCAAAACATTTTTTACATTCTGAAATACCGTTTGTGGGGAGCGCTAATTAAATAATCGATATACTTTCACCTTGCCCGTTGGGTTTAGCCAAGGCGAAATCTAACGCTAAATCCGGCAGTTTTGGTGAGTTCTGTGACCTCAAACGCTACTTGTTGACATTACCGTTAGGGAATCAATAGGATTAGGCTGGGTTTGGTGCTTTAACCTAACCTAACCGATAGGCGATTGCATCTGACTTTGGCTCCCTAGAGAAAGACGCGATTCGTTCCTTGATTCGTAAGATATATTCTTGAAGGATGCCACTTTCTTGTAAGTAGGCTTAGGCTCCATCCTATTTACTCACCACCAGAAATTTTTATGGAAACCGTAGCGTCGATTTCGCATCAATCGGACGGAGAAATTACTTTTCTCGTTGATGATGTCCAGGTATGTCAAGATATCATTCCTGTTAGCGGGGCTTGGAGTAAATTTGAGGAGCGATTAGGTTCTCCATTATTGGCATTCAGCCACAGTAACTCATTTGAAGTCATTCAGGAATCCGGGAATCATCCCCTAGTCACTGCTGTTCATATTGCCCACAGCGAACATCGACCGCTGTTGCTGACTCCAGATGCAATTTGGCTGACGATTGCCCAAGGGTTTGCACAACACATCAACAATCATGCCGAAGAGTTGCGATCGCGTTTTGTGGGTCATTTAGGCAAGCTGGAGTTAAAGGTTGAGACTCAAAAACTTGCTCAACCGAGTGACTGGGTTGAAGTGATTGAACAATGGTCAGAACGCATTCGTCACAATGTTAAGCCCGATATTCACTCACTCATGGTGTGCAACTTCAGCACCACTACATCCATCATTCAAACCGCAAGTCAGGTGGTGATGATGGATGCATTGCAGCAGTATTTTGATTATATGCTCTATGCCATTTGCGGCATTCCTTGGATTACAGTGCGCGGAACAGAAGCCGACTGGCGCAGTATCCGAGAGCGGGTTGAAGCGATCGCTGCTTACGATCTGGGTTGGTGGACAGAACGGCTGTTGCCAATTTGTGACGCTTTGATTGACACCGTTGCTGGTAGACCTCCACTGAAATTTTGGCAGCAGATTTATAAACCAAAGGAGATATACGGTGGAAAGGTGATTACAGGATGGTTAGCCGATCTATTTCCTTACATTAATCACTCCTTCACCCACGCTCCTACACAAAAGAATCCGATTTTAGATATCCCTCGTGCAGAACTCACGGTCGAGGACGGAATCTCACCAACAGTATTACCCACGGGACTCTCTAAAGCAGCGATCGCACTCGTTACCCCTCAAGGAAAAGGTGAATTAGAAGTGGTTGCAGGCTTTATTGGAGTTCGGCAACAAGATGGCTATCTCCAACCGGAAATCGGCTGGGCAGTACGGGAGCAAAATCGATTTCTCAGGTTCCTAAACACGCTAAAGCAAAAACCCGGTGTGCGATTGCCGATTGATTGGTCAGAGTGTCAACCCCCACTTGCAATGCCAAAGGAACTGACTCAACTCCACAGCCATTTTGACGGTGGCACAATTGTTGGTCAAAGCGAATATCCTTGGCACATTCGGGCATTACAGGACTATACTCATCACGAGTTGAAAGGTACTGACAAACCGTTCACTGGTTTCATCGATATTCAGGGCGATCGGTTCACTGGTTTCATCGATATTCAGGGCGATCGCTGCATTGCCTACGGTTATGTACGCCGCCTCAACAGTAGAAATCGCCTTTGGGAATGGTGGGTGATTGTAGGCAAACCCGTTTGGGAAGGAACCATTACCATTTTTGGCGAAGAAATTTGGACATTCAGAACGGAAGACGTAAAGGTGATTGCCAAAGGAATTCCGCAACTGTTTGAACGGATCGCGAAAGCTAAGGGACAATACTACTTTGACGATCCTGACTTCCAACCAGATGATTCATTGTCGGCATCCAGATAGGTTTTGGCATCCGATTTAATGGGATCACTTACTCTGATAGGTGCGATCGCGCATTCTCCTAAGCAACCCTATTCCCCGCGTACAAAAGTAATTTCACAAGCGCTAGGAGCGCCAGTAAATGCGCTCAATTCACATACCCTGTGTCCACATCCATACCATCTGAGACACTCAATAACCAAACCATTGCGGCAGTACCAACAGAACCCGTCTGGCGTTTGAGTGTTGAGCAGTATCACCAGATGATTCGTCTTGGCATCCTGAGCAACGACGATCCGGTAGAACTGCTGGATGGATGGTTGGTCTACAAAACGCCGAAAAATCCGCCCCATCGTGCGACCACAAAACTCACTCGAAATGCCTTAGAAGCCATCATTCCAGAAGGCTGGTACGTTGATACCCAAGAACCTATCCCAGCGAGGTGCAAGAGGCTCGCTTGGAGCGTAACGGTGAAATTAGTGTAATTAAGCGCGATCGCTCTTCTAGCTAAGAAGCAAACTAACCAACTCTAACTATCCATCTTATTTAGGTTGAGCTGGTTGTACTTTAGCTTGAATATTGACATCTTTGACACCTCTAATCTCCCGCGCCAAAGGTTCAATTCGCTGGTATTGCTCTTGTGTAGGAACGGTTCCTGCCACAATAACAACACCCTCATTCGCTTTTACAGTTAAAAAGCTCGCGGGTAAATTTGCTTCTAGCTTGCTACGCACTTCGCTGGCTAAGTCAGCATCCGTTCTTTGGTTATCATTCGTCAACGCTTGGTCGCGCTGTTCTCGTGCCCGAATGTCGGCATCAAGTTGGTCTCTGCGAACCTGACTTGTGGACTCTTGTTTACCCTCTCGTGCGTTTTCAGCACTGGGAGTTCCGATAGTTTCGCCAGGACTATCAGGAGCATTGGAATCGGTTCTGCTAACATTGGTGCCACAAGCAGCGGTAAACAGTAAGAAGCCACCGAGTAGAAATGGAGTTATCTTATTCATCTTCATCTTTTATTTCTCAATCTCCTTTATTGAAAGTTCCGTCTATTTCCAGCATGAAAAACAAATGTGACGAGAAAGTGACAGGAATTGAGACGCTAAAGAAGTGCGATCGCCATCGCCTTGCCTTCTCAGCTGCAAAGACCTTTTCTGCCGCCAAATCAAGCTCAAACTTCACTTTAAAACCATTGCAAAGATTAGCAGCCGGTAGTCTGGCTCTATCTAGGTTTTGTCCAGATAGGTAGAGCAAGCAGGACGGATTGCAGGTGCGATCGCTCCTAGGCTATTAACTCTCTCTTTCTATCGAGCGCTTTCTCTCTCCCTAGGTGGATTAGGCAAATCGTAACTCTTCACTACGATCCCAGTACATTGAACTGTGTAAAGCATCAGAAATTAAATCAAGGTAGGAAAACAGAATGAGAATTTTCTTTTGGGTAAGTTTGTCTTTTGTCGCTGTTGGCGCGATCGCGCTTCTTCTCCAACCCATTATTGATGTTCATTAATTTAAGTTTGCTTTCAACAAAAAGACCAGTCGGTAGTTCACTTTAGCCCTTAGATTGAAAGGGCTAAATTTTATCAATTATTCTGTCTAAAAGCCTTACCTGAATAAGTTTGGTTTTGTTAATTGTTATTGGTTACGCTTGGGCTGACCTGATGCAAAGGCGTTACTTTAGCCATGCTGCGTTGCTAAAACTTTACCTTAAAACTATCACGAGGATAGACTCTCGGTAGCCTGACTATATCCAGGCTTTGTCCAGAGCAGTAGAGCAAGCAAGATGTTCCGTTAGGTAAAGCTTGAAAGTTGCTCTTAATAGCTAGAACTTAACAGTGAGAACTCAACAAAAACAAGATGATAGCTCCCTTTCGGCATGAGCAGCTATAAAACCATTGGATTATCCACAAAAGCATTTTTAACCGAGTTGTTTATGCCCGCAGTACATTTACCACCTGGGCCTAAAGGTCATTTTCTTGTAGGTCATCTTCCGGAAATAAACCGCGATCCACTTAAGTTCTTGAGCAAATGTGCTAGAGAGTATGGCGATCTTGTTTGCTGGCAGTTTGGGCCATTTCCAGCTTTTTTAGTGAACCATCCCGACTTGATCGAGCAAGTATTGGTCACTCAATACCCCAACTTTGTTAAAAGTAGCGTGTACCGACGCGGATTGCGCGTTGTAGGGAACGGCTTACTGACCAGTGAAGGCGACTTTTGGCAGCGTCAACGCCGTCTGGTTCAACCAGCTTTTCATCAGGAACGAGTTGTCGCCTATGGAAAGGTAATGGTTGACTATACTGAGCAATTAATTGACCAATGGCGCGATGGCGAAATCCGCGATATTCATCAAGATATGATGTTGCTGACCGAAGAAATTGTGTCAAAAACACTGTTTGATGTTGATATTAAAGATGAAGCAGAAGGGGTGCAGGCAGCGCTAAATGCAGTGATGGATTTTAATTCCAATCTTGCTAATCAATATTTTCTTCCTGGTTGGGTGCCTACTCCTAGTAACTTGCGCTACCAACAAGCAATTAAACAATTGGATGCGATTGTCTATCGCATTATTAACGAGCGACGAGCTAGCGGTAAGGACACAGGCGATTTACTTTCCCTATTGCTTCAAGTGCGGGATGAAGCTGATGGAACTGGGATGAGCGATCGCCAAGTGCGAGATGAAGCAATGACTCTATTTTTGGCGGGTCACGAAACGACTGCTAACGCTATGACATGGACATGGTTTCTACTTGCACAGCACCCAGAAATAGAAGCGAAATTGCAAGAAGAATTGAAGACAGTGTTGGGCGATCGCGCACCCACGGTTGCCGATTTACGTCAGTTGCCTTATACAGAGCGAGTGGTGTTGGAATCAATGCGACTGTATCCGCCAGTGTGGGGAATGAGCCGACGTGCTGTAGAAGACTGCGTTCTGGGCGGGTATGAGGTGAAAGCGGGTACAACTGTGTTTATCAATCAGTGGGCGATGCACCGAGATCCTCGCTTCTTTGAAAATCCCGAAGTTTTTCACCCGGATCGTTGGGCAGATAATTTGATCAAGAAGTTGCCCACCTTTGCCTATTTTCCCTTTGGTGGGGGGTCGCGAATCTGCATTGGCAAGGCTTTTGCCATGATGGAGGCAAGTTTACTGCTGGCAGCGATCGCGCAAAAGTTTCGCCTGACGCTACAACCAGAGTATCCGGTGGTGCTGCAACCCTCGTTAACACTCCGCCCAAAACATGGGATGAAGATGTTGGTGACTCAGCGATAAGCGATCGCGCACTACATTTTAGAGTTTTGGTGAGAAAGTGTTTAGCCCGATTTAATATCACTACCTTGCGTTAGCAACCTTAAGTTGAGTGACTTAATTTTTTAGAAATATCTAAAGGCTGACACTTCCTTCAGAAAATGCCAGCCTTTAGAACTTCTATTGAGTAGAACTAGAAACCAGCAACTCCGCGATAAACACTTATAACCACTGTGAGAATGGTGATAACTCCTATTGAAGTGCTAAGGATAAATAGAACAGAAGGTTTCTTTGCAAAAGGGGTTTCGCTATCGTGTTGCACAGCGTCAGTTTGATTGGGATTTTTTGGTTGTTCAGATGTCATAATGATGCTCCAAATTTAGATTTCAATGAGTTTAATTGATTAGAACAATTACCAAAGATTGCTGAGGATATCGCCCCAAAAATGAACGATACCTTGTCCACTTAATGCCTCTATAATCAGGATAGATACAAAACCTATCATGGCAAAGCGACCATTCCAAATTTCCGAATTTGGTGTGAAGCCTTGTTCTATGTTAATGGCAGCTTCAGTATATTGTTGTTCTGTTTTTTCTGGCAAAATTTGCATTATTTAAATTCCAAACACGACTTTGTAAAAAGAAGGAAGTCAGATTTAAAGGTGAGTAACGGTAAGAGGAATTAGCAATAGATCGCCTTGCTTAGATTATTCCCCAAAACTGCAAGACTCCCTGACTGCTTACTAAATCAATGAGGACAGCAATCACAATGCCCACCATTGCCAAACGACCATTCCAAATTTCAGCGCTAGGGGTAAAACCCCATTTCCATTCGCTGCTGTAATGTTTGTAGCTCAAATTTTCTTCTCTATCTACAATCTGCATAAGCTCGCTCCAAACTGTTTTGTTTTAACTATATTATTTGAAAGAAATCTTATAATGTTCTTTCCAAAGTGGTAAAACTTATCCCATTTCAGCAACTTATTCGTAATCACTAATCCCCCCTGATCCCCAACTCCTTTGTCTAGCGCACATCACCCGGTTAAGAGTAGAAGGGGGTAGGGGGGATAGAATATTTAGCCTGAAAATGGTGAATGAGTATTGTCTAAATCTCTGAAGTATTTTTTTCACGAAGCGTCTGCAAAAAAAGGCAATCCCCCCAACTTTTAGTTTTTAAGACTACAGCACCTCATATTGTTAAAGGTAGAAGGGGGTAGGGGGGATAGAATATTTAGCCTAAAAATAGTGAATGAGTATTGTCTAAACATCAGGAAAATTTTTTGTGATGAATTTCTCCGTATAAAGAATGATGTATTTTGGGAAACTATCGATAAGGGTTCAGCAGATAGGTAATAGCGAGAGGGAGGAGGAATTTTGGAGCGATCGCTTCCAGCACCCAAGCTGAAATTGAGAAAAGTAGCTCTTCGCTCAACTTGAACTCGAATAAACCTAGATGCGATCGCACTGATAAATTACTACCGTGCGTTAGCGAAGCATGCCGTCAGGCTTATCGCATTTCTACAGAGTATCGGGGTCAACTCCCATCTGCCGCAGCCGCTCTGCCAAACGCTCTGCCCGTTGACGCTCCTGCTGTGCAACTTCTGCGGGTGTAGAGAGTTGATTCCCATTCTGGTCGTACCAGTACAGCCACTCCCGCGTCCAAGCCCGATAAGTACCCTGCGCCCTACCAATTCCTAAGCCAATCTCAGGTATCCACACTGGCTCGCCGGATTGCAGCACATACTGCCCATCCACTAAGCGATAAACCTCAAAGGGTTTGTGCTTGTCACGCCTATGGTACTCCGGGTTGTAGATCGCATAGTACAACACGCCAATACTGGCATACTCATCTTTCTTGCTGTCGTACTCTTGACCGTAAGTTTTAGAGACATACTCAAGTGCCAGAAGGGGAACCTTGTCCTCTTGCCAGATAACATAACTCAACCGTCCCCCAGCACGAGTCAACCGTTCAACTCCCAAGCTTAAAAATCCATCAGGGACAATTGCAGATTTTTCAGGGTTATAGTAGACCCCCATATTGATGCCCCAAAACCAGTCTGTGCGGTTCTGCCAGAGCCAAGCTAGGATAT
Organism: Coleofasciculus sp. FACHB-1120; assembly: GCF_014698845.1. Classification (NCBI taxonomy): domain Bacteria; kingdom Bacillati; phylum Cyanobacteriota; class Cyanophyceae; order Coleofasciculales; family Coleofasciculaceae; genus Coleofasciculus; species Coleofasciculus sp. FACHB-1120. The sequence goes on from NZ_JACJTV010000027.1 coordinate 52,451, forward strand.
CGCCTAATAAGCTGGCGACGAGAATTTGCAGTTCGCTATCCACAGGCTTATGGTCAGTTTCAGGCAGTTCTTCAGCGGTGGGAAGATGCTGCAACGGGTTGTACTGTACCATAACGATTCACTGTAGTAACTTTCTGCTTGTATCTTAGCTAGGTAGGGCAGTCGAACCCAGGTTTTTGATAGACATCACGGCTTGAAAAGTGTACTCCGTTACTGCGGCACTTGCACAAGTCGAGCCATCACAATATATAGGACTCCTGGTATCAAACAGGGTTCTCACTGCTGGTAATAAATTCCTTAATTCGTTCTTCCCGTAAATTGTCGAGTGCCGTCTCTAGATTACCTGTTGGCTCTGACTCAACAACTAATGACGTGCCTGAATGATAAACTTTGGACTCTTGGGACAAAGGCTCCAAAATCAGCTTGCCGTCTTGGACTGCCAAAGTAAACTGAGTCGTGCTGGTCAGCCGAAGTTGTTCTCGTATCTCCTTAGGAATGAGAAGATGACCAAGTTAGTCAAGGGTAAATACATCCATATTTACTTAGGTGCTTCGGGCGCATAAGATTTTGTATTTTCCCTTTTGGCAAAGCGATCGGTTTGACGAACCAGCTAAAAGATTGCATAATGTACGTAGCACTGATCAAGTCAAAGGTCTCGACCGAGCCTCTGGCTCAGCGCTCTTGTTACTACAGCGGGTATAGCCCACTGTATTCGTGGAGAAAAAATAATGAATCCTGTTGAATTCCGCATACCAGCGGACGAGTATCGTGTACTGCCGATACCCTACTATGGGCTAGGTAATGGGCACCCGCCAAAGATGGCGACCTGTTATGTCCGAGTAGATGACCTTCCTGAAGACCTTAAAGACTGGATGGCTGTGAACCCCCGCATTCCCAACTTCGACAAGGGGGGGGATTTAAAAGGAACCGTCGCTAAGGGCATAGTTACGACCCTGACGGAAGATCCAGAAAAATTTGTATTAATGAATCAGGGTATCCACCTAATTGCTGAGAAGGTGGACTTCATAAAGGAAAGTGGAGGCAAAGGATTAGTGACGGTAAAGCTTACTCATCCTGAGCAACACGGGCTGGTCAACGGGGGTCACACCTTCCGGGCTATTCGCCAAGTGGCAGAAGATGCTGAGCGGCCTGATCCTTGGAATGCTTACGTCCGCCTTCATATCATGGAGATGGAGGGGACGAATGCAGCTATAATTGCCCAGATTGCTGAGGGATTGAATCGTTCTTTGCAGGTCGATAATCCGAGTCTTGAGAACCTGAGGGGAACCTTTAACGAGATTAAACAGCATCTTGCAGGGAAACCTGGTGCCGAGCAAATTTCATACCGTCAAGGAGATGAGGGTGAGGTTGATATTCAGCAAGTTCTCACATATATGAGTCTGCTAAATATCAATAATTTTCCTGATCGGAAAACGCATCCAAATACACTCTTTGGTCAACCCAAACTTGTCCTTGATACCTTCGTTAAAGATATCGAGAGCAGCAATTCTGGATTTAAGCACATTTTGCCACGCTTGCACGAAATTCTGGTTTTAACTGACTGGATACAGAAAGCTGCTGCTGGGCAGCCACAGATTGCGCGGCTTAAGGTGAGTAACGCGAAGAAACAGAATCGTGTCCGTTCAGAACGTCATAAACATCGACCAGCATACTTTGCTGGAGGCACAATTGGTGGAAACGTGCCTCTTGGTTTGCTCTACCCAATGGTGGCTGCATTCCGAGCCAATATTTCTCGTTCCGAATGGAATGAGGGAAGGCTGGAATGGCTTGTTTCTCCGAAAGAGCTGCTGGAGGCAACCATTAAAGAGATGGCGCAGATAGTGCGGCAGGAGTATGACGATAACAAGTCTAAACCTGCGGAGGTTGGTCGCAAGGAAGCAGCGTACCGGGGTTGCTATAGTGTCATTGTCATGGAGTTAGCACAGCGCAACATCGTGACATTGTGACATTTTAGCGAGTCTTACTGAAAATCTAAAGTCACTCTAATAGCACCCTGCTCTAGGGTGCTTTTTCTTAAGGAGTTAGATTAAAAGTAGGGTAGCACTGAGCCGAGCGATTTTCAGAGATGCGATCGCTCTCGATTCTCGAATTCGCAGACACGCGATCAATATCAACAATCACCATCGCCGTCCAACCGTCATCGGTTTCTTCTAATTGGAACTGGTGTACAGTAACCGCTTTATATTTACTTGGTATTGATGGCGATCGTGATCGCCATCATCGCGATCGCGCGTTTCCCACTACGAGGGGACGTGGCTGGAGCCTTTGATTTGCTTGCCTGCTTGCCGCAACTGACAAGTCAGTTGCAGGTTCAACAATACCAGTATTAGTCCCAGACTTGGAATTAGCAGAAAAATTTTCTCCGAGCCTAGTAAGAGGGCCAAAGGAGAGACAATAGACAGCGACAGCACCGCCAAGGGATCGAAATGGTGAATTCTCAGTACCGCAAAAATAGTTGGTGGCAATACAATTAGTGCCCCTAGCGTTCCCGCGGCTCAGAGCGTCGCTGAGTTCGCATGAATAATCGCAGTTGGGCTATGCTTGCGTAAATTAGGATTAAGCTAGCTATTAAAGTAAGACCAAACAACGCCCCAGTTCTGCTCTCATTTACTTTTGCAGCAGCATTTATACCAGTAGCTGATTGTGCAGGGGACAGTAAAATAAATAAAGCCAAGGGGATGATCGCAATCACTACATTCAGCGCGATCGCTACTACCGCTGGACTTTTTTCACCCCAAATTAAATCCTTTACCAACGAGCTATCAGCGAATCTCTTGCTATTAGAACCCCTCTTGGAGCGAGCGCTTACCCAATCCTGTAGAGTTTGGCGATGAGGCGTCACAGCAGCAATTAAACAGAGGTATAGCAACAGATTCAACAACGATAGTGCCAAGAGGTTTTCTAACAGCGGCGCAGCGTAAACGCTACGATTTTCTATGGAGTTGTAATTGGCACATCCTAGAGTCAAAACTGTAAAGCAAGCAGTTAACAAATAACTCTGCTGCTTACTTAACATAGTGGCCTTGGGATTACGAAAACAACGTTGCCAAGCTTGCCAAATAAACCAAGTCAAAATGCTGTAGTTTAACAGCACAAAGCCTACGGCAGTTAAAACACTGTCACCCAATGGTAAGCTAAACCACTTAAACCCTTCTAACCCTGTGGCAAAAGATTCATTAAAAGAACTAGCAGACAAATGTGGGATGAGGCAAAAGGGGTTAAGCAGCTTCAGCCAAGTCGTTGAATTATAGTAACTGGTCGTACTTATTCCCTTAGTTAGCATTAGTAAAGCCAGAACCGTACCACTGCCTAACCAACCTTGAAAACCGCCCAGCCAAGAACTGGCAATGCCATATAACAACGCAGCACTATAAAAGAAAATACAGCTACCAACGAGAACCCCATAGAAACTCAATAGTTGTCCCAAAGAAATTTTGGCGGCGAGTCCAGCCCACAAATGGAAAGGAACTGCAACGACAGCTACCAGATAAATCAAAATCAGAACCCCCAGCAGTTTTCCCGTCAAAATACCCGCAGTAGAGTGAGGGCTGAGCCGAGTAAAATTTAGGGTGCCGCGACGTTTTTCAGTAGCCAAATCGCTAATTAGCAAATAGGTTCCTGCTAGTAACAGGATTAAGATGCCAATAATGCTCAGGGATATAAATCGGTCTAGTGACCATAATTGCGAGTTGATAACCAAATTGCCTAATCCATCCAACAGACATAGCGGTTCTTTACTATTAGGAAGGGGCTTGCCTGTGCAATATTTATTGTAAATATCCGCGATTCGGTTAATAGGATTCGGCAGCTGGGTTTGAAAATACATGAATATTCCAAATTGACCCAGCACAGAGATAACACTTGCCAACAGAATGTTGCGAGGTTTAAGACGTCCTTTGAGTTCCCGCAACAGTTGGGGATTCCAGTTACCCAGTGGTTTTATCAAATTGTGCATTATGGGAAAAATCTCCTCTTGAAAGGATGTTTATAAATACCCACTGCGATTGGAAGGATAAGAGTATCCTGTAAGTTATGGATATACAGACGAAAGACGAAATCTGCCTTCGCAGGTTTCCAAACTTGGGTTTTTGGTGAGTCGGCGTTAGCGTAGCGTGCCGTAGGCTAGAGAGACTTAACTTGTGCAATATTTTCCCCTGTCAGAGTATTTAAATCGAATGTCACTGACTTAAAGGAAAATTAGTCATTCTTTGGGAAAGTAAACAGTAGCGGCAATTCATGCGCCCCTACAAATAACCTATATTCCACTCGATAGAGAACTGCTATATTCGCTGCAATCTTAAAATATCCGCATCGGCATTTACAATTTGCAAAGCCTTTTTGTAGATAGGCGCTAAATATCAAGGATTACCATTGCTGTCCAACCGTCATCGTTTTTTTCTAATTGGAACTGGTGTAAAGTAACCGCTTTGACATCTACCCGTTGTTGATGGCGATCCCTATCTAGCTTTTCTCCCGTTGTAACCGCGCTTAGCTGATGCACTCCATCTTTCTCCTCAATCTCAACCTGTTGTGCTCTCAGCAGTAGTAACTCGCTGTCTTTGTAGTAGATGAATTCTTGCAGGAAATTAAACAGCAGCATATCCAGCTCATCGTTTTCTAAGCTGAAGGTGCGTGTCTCGGTTAGCGCGATCGCATCCAGATTATCAATCATTACGTTAAGGGTTGCATCACCCGCCGCGATGAAAAGCTCCTCTAAATCCTTTCCCCAGGCGTGAAAAGCAATATCAGCAGTGGCAACATCTTCAAGAAACTCATAAGGCATAGGATTATTGCTCACACGACTTTAACTGACTAATAATTTCTTCCTTGCGATCGCTTACCTGTTTACCGATAAAAACTAGCTCCGTCCCCTCTTGTTCAAATGGCTCCAGATCCCAACGTCCAGCCACGAAATTAAAAAGATAGTTTCCTTCAGGAAATCGTACAAAACCTTTCGCCCGGTAAACATCTGTCCCAATTGAGTCGGCAAATTCTTCAAAACATTGCCGATCAAAAGTGGCAGGACTTGTCGCGCTAAAGGACTCAAATTCAAGTTGGTGAACGTGATGAGGTTGCGGTTGAACTCGCTCTCGACCAATCCCAAATAGCAAATCTGGGTCTACTTGGCATCGCTTAGTATGCAAAATTGAGGCGACTTCGTTGAAGGAGCGCAATTTATCCTCTATTGTTTTTAACTCGCTATCGGAAACCAAATCAACTTTGTTTAGAAGCAGGGTGTCTGCTGCTTCAATTTGTATCCTACTGGTATGTCCTACCGACGGATATTTCACCATTGCATCTGCATCGATAACCGTGACAACCCCATCCAGTCGCACCTTGGTTAAGCTTTCTTGAATATCGAACACTAGCGCATCTGGTTCTGCAACTCCAGTTGTCTCCACCACAATATTATCCGGGTCAACACTATCAATGATTTCATTAACAGCAGCTTCAAATTCCCCTAGCAGCGAACAGCAGACGCAACCACCACCGAGATCCGCCATTTGGACATTTTTGCCTTGAATGATTTTAGTATCGATACCAATTTCGCCAAATTCATTCATCAAAATGGCAATTTTTTTAGGAAAAGAGTCGAGAATGTGACGAAGCAGAGTTGTTTTTCCGCTTCCGAGTGGCCCCGTAATCACTGTAAGTGGCGTGCGTACCTGCATAAACTATCCCTTTGATGGAACTGCACTGCGATGATTGAAGAAATACCAGCGAGAATACATTTACTTCCAGCGAAAGGCTCTCCCTACGTCGCTGTAATCAGACGAAAGCCGTCAAAAGTTTTCCACATCATTCGTTGGAACACAGAAGACGATTCCCTAGAGTATGGGTCTTGGTTTAACGGTAAGTTATATCCACAAAGATGTGATATCTCTTTTGATGGAAAATGGATGGTTTATTTGGCGATGGGGGGGCGTAATGGCAACACCTGGAGCGGGGTTTGTCTGTTGCCTCGGTTAAAAACCCACTTGGAGGCAGACAATATGGGAACGTGGTTTGGAGGAGGCTATTGGAAAGATGAGAAAGAACTGTTATTGAATGGTTTGGGACAGCCAAAAGGCAGCATCCCTTTTAAATTAGGACAGTTGAATTCCCAGTTTGGAGGAGAAGATTTAGGCGTACTATATCCCCGGTTAGAGCGGGATGGATGGACTAGAGCTGGAGACAATTACGGCAATAATGTGAAAGTTGAGAATTCCAAAACGTATACGGTCAAGTGCGAAAATGACGACGGCTGGTATTGGCAGCCGAGTCGAGAGCATCCGACATTAAGAATGTATTACACAGGTTTTTTGCAACGTGGCTATACTTTCGAGTTTAGGTTAGATGAATATCCCGATCTTCTTGATTCTATTGACTGGGCTACTTGGGATTTTCTGGGTAATTTAGTGTTTGCCAAACAAGGAACCCTCTACAAATACAAGCTTAGTGACTTCAAAAAAGGTAAGCCTAGCTTTTGTAAAGATTTGGAGTTTTTAGAGCAACCTAAAAAGCCAGAAATTTAGTAGAAGATGGCGATCGCGCAAATGTTAAATTTGCTTTATCCTTTGATATTTCCAATCGGTGTTAACCGCACCACCTTTTTACTAATCCCGGCTAACTCAGCCGCTTCAATCACATCATCGATGTCTTTGTAAGCTGCACCCGCTTCTTCTGCTAGTCCAGACATTGAGGTACTGCGGACGTAAATGCCCTTCTTCTGCATATCCTTCAGGAGTGTTTCTCCCTTCCAAGCTTTTCGCGCCTTGGTACGACTCATGGTGCGTCCGCTTCCGTGTGCGGTGCTGAAGAAGGTTTGGTCGCCAGTGGGGACTCCGACTAATAAATAAGATCCGGTTTCCATACTGCCGCCAATGATAACCGGCTGACCAATATTCTTGTAGCGTTCCGGAACATCTGCCATTCCCGGTGCGAAAGCGCGAGTTGCACCTTTTCGATGGACGAGAAGCGATCGCTTTTTCCCATCCACAACATGACTCTCTAGCTTGGCGGTATTGTGTGCCACATCATAAACCATGTGCATCCCCAAGTCTTCCGCCGAACGTTCAAAGATTTCCGAAAATACTTCGCGGATGCGATGCAGAATCACTTGACGATTGGCATAAGACATATTGATGCCGCATTTCATCGCCGAAAAATAGGCTTGTCCTTCCGGAGAATCAAAGGGCGCACAAGCTAATTCTCGGTCAAGTATTTTAATTCCATACTTGCTATCCATTACCTTCAAAAATTTTTGCAGATAGTCGGTTGCCACTTGATGACCAAATCCGCGACTTCCACAGTGGAACATCACCACCACCTGATCTGGCATGGTAATTCCCATCGTCTTGGCTAACTCTGGGTCGAAAATATGTTGCTTTCGAGCGACTTGAATTTCTAAATAATGATTGCCAGAGCCTAGAGTTCCAATTTGATTAAAACCCCGGTCAATTGCCTTATCACTAATCTTTGCAGAATCAGCACCTTTAATGCAGCCGTTTTCTTCAATGAGTTCTAAATCTTCTTCCCAACCATAGCCATTATTGACGCACCACTGAGCGCCTTGTTCGACTACTTTGCGAAAGTCATTCCGCGACAATTTCACAAAACCGCTGCTTCCTACTCCAGCCGGAACCCTTTCGTAGAGCCTATCTACCAGCTTTTTGATATAGGGTTTGACTTCATGGTAGGTCAGGTTTGTAACCATCAAGCGCATTCCGCAATTAATATCAAAACCGATACCGCCGGGGGAAATCACGCCCCCCTTTTCTACATCCATCGCCGCCACGCCACCAATCGGAAAACCATAGCCAAAGTGTCCGTCGGGCATACACATAGCATATTTGGTGATTCCTGGAAGCGTCGCTACATTCGTAACTTGGTCGTAAACCGCTTCATCTAATTCGGCAATTATCTTCTCTGTCCCATAAATTCGGGCGGGAACGCGCATCCCTTCCTTGTAGGAAACCGGAATTTCCCATACTGTGTTAGAAATTTGTTCTAAAAATTCCTTAATAGGCATCTCGGTTTTACTCCCAAAAGGTGAAGTGGAAAATAGAGGCAACCATCTTAAACCGTATCGTTAGGCTCTACCTGAGCAAGAGCCTTTGGAAGTTCTGGTCGCCCATGATTGAGAATAGGGAAAGAGATAAGTGGTAGAAGCGATCGCATATTCCCTACCAATAGAAACAGTAAAAGTCCTTGCACCACTAGCAGGTTCGTGATTAAGAAGAACGTCGCTTCCTCAATCGGCAACCCAAACGGCTTAAATCCAGTGCTATAGGTCTCAGAAATGCTCCAAATGCCCTGTCCAATAGCAATGCGGTCGGCTATCCACAAGTAAACTGTCGGGATTAGAGTGCCAATCAGCCAAGCATCTTTTCTCGCCCAGAGTTGCTTTGCTCCAACTCCCCACTGTAGCGCCAGTATGGGGCATGCCCAAGCTAAAATTAGCCCCATGTACACAGTCTTCTCCGACTGCAACATGAAAGCTCCCGCAATGCTGAGAACGAGCCAGAAAACGATGCCAGATGCTCGCAGCCAAGGAGAATCCTCCTCCTGTGCTGGCTCAGTTGTGAGAGGAAATAGCCAGTACAGCCACAGACCCGTTAGGAGTGGCTGAAGGATGAAGAATAAATATTCTTCAACGGGTACGTAGCCAATCGTACCCACCACGCGATCCGCGCCGTAGTTCCACACCTCGCGCCAAACCAGGTAATTGTCCCACGGTGTTGTATAAATCAGTGCAATTAGCGCAATCAGGGGTAGCCCTAGCCACGCTCTGAGTCCTCCAATACCCGCTAGAGGTTGGCGTTGAACCCATGCTAGAAAGAGGATTGGTGGCAGGATAAAGACAAGGTGAAACGCGAAGTAGCTCATCTTGCTAGCAATACTCTAAACATTAATGATGCCGAAGTAAAAGCCAAAAAACAGCAACAGAATCGTCAAAGTTGCTAAAGTCAGGCTGATGCGAAATCCCTTCGGAGGCAAGTCTTCAGAGGTAATTACACTATCTCGTTGTACCTGAGTAATTGGATCTGAGTTCTTGTCTGCCGGTTTTTGGGATGGATTGGTTTCTGTTGGTTCCATAGACTTTTTTTCCGTTTTGCATGACTTGCCTGCTGTCCATGTTGAAGAAACCGCTCTCAGCTTACCTCGTTCTTAAGAACTACCTTCGTTCGGGCTATAGTTCTGCCAGAGGTGTTAGCCCTCATAAAATTGACTTGTAATTCGGAACACACGCAACCCTAGCCATTTTTCTAGGGTGAGTTCTCCCCATTTCTCCGATGCCGCCCGTCTCTTCAAAACGGCACGATATCAACAGAAGGAAGTGGCAATCCGGTTTAGATCCGAGCAGACCTCAACCTCCCAACCCGCTTCTCTACCCTCGCTAGGAGGGTTAGGGAAAGGTGGAGAGGGTGTTGAGGGAGTTTACCGAACGGATTGGCAGCTGTCCCGTAAAAGCGATCGCATTGGAGAAATGGAATGTCTTTATCTTCATCGGAATCTTCATCGGAATCTTCATCGGAGATATCCAGCACCTTGCTGGCTCTGTCCAACAATTTAGCCGATACTGTTGAGCGAGTCGGTGCCTCAGTTGTTGCAGTCAATGGGCGAACTTCCTACGGGAGAAGAGGATGGCTAAGGCGGAATTCCTCCTCCAGTGGTATCCATTGGCGACCCGGTATCATCGTCACCTCTGACGAAACCATCAAGCGCGAAGAGGAAATCACCGTCACCTTACCGGATGGTCGGACAGTCCCCGTTACCATCCTGGGGCGTGACGCTAGCACCGATGTCGCTGTCCTGAAGCTAGAAAACATCAAGCTAGAAAACATCGAATTCCCGGTGGCGGAAATTGGCGATGCGGCAACCCTAAAGGTCGGTCATCTGGCACTTGCACTCGGACGCGGGACTGAGAACGGCGTGAGTGCCTCTATGGGTGTGGTGAGCGCGATTGGGGATGCTTGGCGTAGTATGAGCGGTGGTTCGATCGATCGATTTGTGCGTCTCGATTTAACCCTCTACTCCGGATTCTCCGGCGGGCCGATGGTCGATGCAGCCGGTAAAGTTGCAGGCATGAACACCTCCGGGCCTCGCAATATGGCTTTAACCATTCCCGCGTCTACGGTGAACCGGGTGGTCAATCAATTGCTTTCAAAAGGACGCATTGCACGAGGCTACCTGGGTTTGGGAATGCAGCCGGTTCGCTTGCCGGATACGCTGAAGAATGCGCTTTCTCTGGCTTCTAATGGTGGGGTGATTGTTGTCAATGTTGAGCCGGATGGCCCGGCGGATAAGGCTGGGGTACTGATTGGCGATGTGCTAGTCGCAATCGATGGCAACCCGGTCAGCGACACGGAGAACGTACAGGCGATGTTGGGGACGGAAAGCGTCGGAAAAAGCCTGAAAGTGCAGATGATTCGGGGGGGTGCGCCCCTGGAAGTCATACTCATCGTTGGCGAACGACCGGCGAGGGAAGATTAAGATGGCAACCGCAACCCTAGAAAATACAGGTGCAAGTGCAGAGATTGCCCTAGAGTTGTCGCAAATCGCCGAACAACTGCGTCGTTCTACCTTACAAGTCCGCAGCAGCCGTGGGAGTGGCGGATCGGGTGTAATCTGGAATTCTCAAGGTTTGATTATTACCAACGCTCATGTCGCTCCCTCTGACCGGGCGATTGTCGAACTTTGGGATGGACGAGTCATGGAGGCTATCCGCACAGACATCGACTCCCGGCAGGATTTAGCGGCACTCCAGGTTGAGGCAACTGACCTTCCAGCCGTCACGGTTGGCGACTCCGAGACGCTCCGAGTCGGCGAACTGGTGCTGGCAGTGGGAAATCCGCTGGGTCTAGTCGGCGCACTCACCAAGGGAATTATTCACGCGACTAACGCCACCGAAGACTTCAGCACTCAAAGATGGGTGAAGGCTGATATTCGGCTAGCACCCGGCAATTCTGGGGGTTTGCTTGCCGATGCACAAGGGCGAGCGATCGCAATTAACACGATGATTGCCGATGGGTTAGCATTGGCAATCCCCAGCAACAGAGTCGAACGGTTTCTCAAACGCGATCGCTCTCTCTCTCTGGGCGTCACTCTCCGTCCCGTGCTGCTTCGTTTAGAAAATCAGCGCGTTTTGGGCTTATTGGTGTTGGAAGTTGCTCCGGGGAGTTTAGCTGCCTCGGTGAGTCTTCAAATAGGCGACGTGCTAATAGGCGTGGACGGTGAATATTTTCAGACCCCTGACGATCTGCCCAGCATTCTCAAGGATGCCGAACCGGGAAAGCCTCTAGCGTTGGAATTTCTGCGTTCTGGAAGACGATGCTACGCGATCGCATCTGGTGAGCGAGACAGTGCAGAACCAACCTTTCCAGAGGTGAAGTTAGCGTGATTTCGGTCGTGGTGACAGCCGAAAATCCCATCGTGCGTGCGGGGTTGGAGAGCATCATCCGCACCTCTGAGTTGCTGGAAATCGTCGGTAGTTCCTCTAGCACAGACACTCTGGTAGCGCTGCTTGAGGAACGACAACCCGATGTGGTGTTGCTGGATTATTCCTTCTCAGATGACGATCCGGCTGAAGAGAAATTACTCGCGCTTGGTGGAGAATCTTGGGCACTTGTCATCTTAGCGAACAACCCCCACAGCACTTGGCTAGAGTCGGTTTTGCAAGTCGGCGTGCGGGCAATCTTACCGCGAACGGCAACGGCTGAGGAAATTGTCGCAACTGTGGTGACAGCAGCTCTGGGGCTGGTGGTGCTGCATGCAGACTTTATGGATTCTCTGCTACCTCTCAAAGAGTCCTCCGCACGCCGACTGCCTGCTTCCCCGATTCAGGCGCTGACACCACGGGAGATCGAAGTTTTAGGGATGCTAGCGCTGGGAATGGGTAACAAGAATATTGCCAAGCACTTGAGCATCTCTGAACATACCGTCAAGTTCCACGTATCATCGATCTTTCAGAAGCTCAACGCTTCCAGTCGGACTGAGGCGGTTACTCTGGGTGCGAGGTTGGGTTTGATTATGCTTTAAACCGTTGCAGGATGATGGCTATCCCCTGAAAGCACCACGCTTGGCAAACCGAAGCTCCCGCCCCTTACCTGCTAAGAAAGGGGCTAGGGATCGGTCAGATCGAGATGCCAACAGTATCCTACAAGAGGTGCAGGCCATATAAAGACGGAACTCGTCTAGCTTGGTTTACTTCCCTCCTGGCCCGTCATGTCTATTCGGATCTTTCTTCTGCTTCTTGCTGCCATCAGATTCCTTTTTAGGCTTTTTGGCTTCTCTGCCACCCTTTTCTTTTTCCTTGCCCATAATGATTCCTTAAATAGAGGTTTTCTTAATTGTGGAACAATTTAGAGATTCCCGAACACGGAAAAATGTGATTTTATGTTTAGATTCCGCTTAGATATTGCACCAAGACACGTTGATATTCAAGCCTGGATAGCCAAGCCTTAGCGCTTGGCTAAAGGTCGTAAGCGGTGAATTTCTGCCAATACAGAGAATAAAGCCCTCAGATGATACTGGAAATCAAAGCATGATTCTGGAAGTTGCAATCCTTAAGGTTAAACCTGGAATAGCTGCTGAATTTGAAGCAGCCTTCGCGACAGCATCATCAATCATTTCCTCAATGCATGGCTACATTAGCCATGAGCTACAGCAGTGTTTGGAAGTTGAAAACCAATACATCCTGCTAGTGCGTTGGGTGAAACTGGAAGATCACACGGTTGGTTTTCGACAATCACCGGAGTATCAGCAATGGTGTCAGCTATTACACCATTTTTACGAGCCATTTCCAACAGTAGAACATTACAAAAAAATTGTAAGCAATGAGGTCTGATCGGGGATAAGGTGCTGTGACAACTTGAATTTTGGTTTGCAGCCGAAAGAACTGTACAGGCAGAAATCATTCCCTTATCACCTTTGTCCGTCAGCCAATCACACCCAAGAGGGATGCGGAATTGGGTTTGCCTTTGCCGTCCGAACGCTTAAAACGCCAATAGCGATCGCACAATCATGAGCATAGGAATCGCTAACCAGACTGACTCTTTTAGATTAGTCTAAAAACTCATATAGACCGATAAGATTTCCATCAGGATCTCGAAGATAGGCTGTTTTCATTCCATAGTATGGGTTGGTCATCGGATCTGTAGTAAATTCAATGCTTTTATGTCTTAATTCGTGATAGGCTTCATCCAAGTTAGGTACTGAGAAAATTAATACAACTTTGTCTTGACATTCGGCACTGGAAGGCTTCTCATCGTTGCCTATCATCTCTGCCATTTCCTGCCGTCTGAATAAAGCCAGCTTCATATCTCCAGCTTCAAACTCAGCATATCCACTCGTGAAATCTTCTACATTAACCTTGAATTGCATTACATCTCGGTAGAACAGAAAGCAAGCTTCAATATCAGTAACCAGAAGCCTTGTATATGCAGTTTTAACTTTCATGGCAACTTCACCTTATTTGAGCGATAGATTTTTGTGGGAGATTGAAAAATCGTTTCGTTCTGGATTTTGCAACCTTAACATTACAGATTCCCGCTCCCATTCCACCAAGCATTCCTGATTCTCTGGCTTTAACGTAAATTCTGCAAGGTGAATTAGAGCGCCATTAGAAACTATCAGGAAAAAGCATGGGGTTGTTGATTGATTCCTTACCCTGGTTTCAGATGCGATGATTGTCGATTAAGTTAAATGTGCCGCCATAAAGGCGATCGCGGATCGTGTCATTACTCAGGAAGTCATGGGGGAAGCCTAGATCAATCTGACTCACCTCGTTGAGGCGTTGCAAATGCTCTGGCATGAGTTTGACATCCAAACAAGCCAGATTATCTTTGATCTGGCTGACCTTCCGAGAACCGATAATCGGGATAATGACACTGCTTTGAGCGCTTAGCCAAGCCAGCGCCACTTGTGAAGGCGTGTGCCCAATTTCTTCAGCAACTTGACAGACAACATCAGCGATCGCTAAATTCCGCTCGGAAATATTCCCCCCTATCGTTCCGATTCGCCCCTGTTCGCCACTGTTGCTCTGGGTGCGATTGTACTTGCCCGTTAGCACACCGCCGCCTAAGGGCGACCACGGCGTAATTGCCAAGTCGAATGCCTTTGCCATCGGTAGCAAGTCGCGTTCTGGCGTCCGCTGAATCAAACTGTACTCGACTTGCAGCGCTACAAACGGCGTCCAGCCGTAACACTGCGCCAGCGTGTTTGCTTGGGAAATAATCCAGGCGGGTGCGTCAGAAATGCCAATGTAGAGAACCTTGCCAGAGCGTACCATGTCATCGAAGGCACGCATCACTTCCTCTACGGGCGTCATGAAGTCCCAAGCGTGCAGCCAGTATACGTCAATGTAGTCAGTTTTCAGGCGTTTCAAGCTGCCTTCTAACGACTGCATCATGTTCTTGCGATGGTTGCCACTGCCGTTGGGATTGCCCGCGCGATCGCTCATGTGCAAGGGAAACGAGTATTTGGTGGCAACGACAAAGCGTTCCCGTTCTGAGGCAATGAACTCACCAACCATTTTCTCGCTGGTACCTTCTGTGTAGCCGTTGGCAGTGTCAATAAAATTACCGCCTGCTTCCACAAAGGCATCAAAGATTTGGCGGCTTTCATCTTTGGATGCGCCCCAGCCCCAGTCTTCACCAAAAGTCATTGTGCCAAGGCAGAGTTCGGAAACTCTTAATCCACTCTTTCCTAATAGCTTGTATCTCATGGTTTTCCTTGTAGAACGAAGGGAGTTTTAGCGTGGACAAAAAATCTGATGGCTCGGAATTAACTGCCTTTAGGATTGCACGTAGTAACTTTGACCTGTCACAAGCATCTTTGTAGCAGAAACCGTTGCTCAAAAATGTCAGCGGTTTACCATGCTCATCATCGATTCCGGATAACGTCCGCCACTAGCAACGCCCTTTGGTGCCACTTCGTCGATGCGCTGCAAATCTTCTGGGGTCAGATTCACGTCCAGCGCCGCGATATTTTGTTCCAAATATTGTCGTCGCTTAGTTCCGGGGATGGGAACGATGTCTTCACCCTGCGCCAGCACCCAAGCAAGAGCCAGCTGCGCTGGTCGGCACCCTTTTTCTTGGGCAATTTCGTCAATCCGTCGCACCAGTTCCAGATTTTTCTGAAAGTTCTCGCCCTGAAAACGCGGTGAGTTGCGGCGATAATCATCAGCAGCCAAGTCATCAAAGCTTTTGATCTGACCCGTCAAAAACCCGCGTCCGAGCGGGCTATAGGCAACAAAGCTAATGTTAAGCTCTCGACAGGTGGCAAGAATGTCGTCTTCTGGATCACGGCTCCACAGGGAATACTCGCTCTGCAATGCGGTAATTTGATGTACGGAGCAAGCACGACGCAAGGTTTCCGAGCCAGCTTCCGAGAGTCCTAAATATCTGACTTTGCCTTCTTGAACCAGTTGTGCCATCGCACCGACGGTTTCTTCGATGGGAGTATTGGGGTCAACTCGGTGCTGGTAGTAGAGGTCAATCGTCTCTACACCCAGACGACGCAAACTCGCTTCGCAGGCTGAGCGAACATACTCCGGTTTGCCATTGATACCGCGAACGGTAGGGTCTTCGCTGCGAACGATGCCGAATTTAGTAGCGAGAACCACTGAGTCGCGGCGATTTCTTATCGCTTGTCCGACCAATTCTTCGTTCTTGAATGGCCCATACATATCAGCCGTGTCGAGAAAATTTAGCCCCAATTCCAGCGCCCGATGAATGGTGGCAATTGATTCAGTATCATCGCGGTTGCTGTAAAAATCTGACATTCCCATGCAACCCAAGCCGATTGCCGAGACGGTGAGATCGCTTTGTCCTAACTGTCGTGTCTTCATCGCTAATTTCTTTGTGAAAGTTTGCCTGACTTGCGCTCAGTCTACGCAGGGAACGATGTTTTGTCACTTGCCTGGGGATACGTCTTAAGATAGACATTTTTCCTAACAGGCAATCGGATTTCTACCTTTACGCTTGGTGGGGCTTGACTCAGCAGTTGCACATCGACTTGAAGGATCTCAAACTGATAATCTGTCCCGTTTATACGCAACAGCAGAAAAACAGATGATAGAAATCAAACCGATACAATCACATCAAGTTGAAGAAGTCAAGCGCGTAATCATCGCGGTTTGCAAGGAAATATGGCAGCTTCCTGAAGAAGTGATTAGGCATTACGATGCCATGTCTGATATAGATGACGTGCAATCGCACTACTTCGACAATAAGGGCACATTTTTGGTGCTGATTGATGAGGAGCGGGTTGTTGGCAGCGGCGCAATTCGGCGTTTGAGCGACGACATCTGCGAACTAAAGAGAATGTGGTTTCTTAAAGATTATCGAGGACGAGGGTTGGGGACGAAAATGACTCAGATGCTCTTAGATTTTGCCAGAATTACAGGTTATAAGAAAGTCAGGCTGGATACGATTGATGAACAAAAACAAGCACAAGCTCTGGAGCTTTATCAGCGGCTCGGCTTCTATTTTATTGACCGATACAACGAGGGTCACTGTACTGTGTTCATGGAGAAAATGCTTTAAAAAGTAAAAATTGTATTATCTTTCATTTTGATATTTGCTAAATACCAGTCCTGCTTTGTAGAGACTCATCAGCGAGCGCTTGAAATTCCTGGTAATCTTTTGGGGTGTCAATGTCGATAGCACCCCCCGGAAAGGGGATGCGAAAGACTTCGGGTGAGTGTTTTTTAATGATTTGTTTTGCGCCTTCGGTCGTTTTTAGGCTCATGAGTTCTGGAAACAAGGCGCGGCTGAACAAAGCGGGTACGCCCAAGCTTCCGGCATACTCTGAAGCAATAATCGGTCGGCGTGTGACCTGATAGGCTTCTACGATTTGATTGAGTAGTTGGGAAGAAATGAAAGGCTGATCGCAAAGAGCGATCGCAACGGCGTCTAAGCTTTGATTTAAATTATCCAGTGCTTCAATACCCACCCGAATCGAAGAACTCATCCCCTCCGCCCACTGTGGGTTTTCGACAATTTGGATGGGTAACTCGCTGACTTCCGGCTTAATTTGTTCCGCATTCGCTCCCAGAACGACGACGATGGGTTGACAGAGGGAAGCGATCGCAATTTCTGCGGTGTGGCGAAGGAAGCTGCGCCCTTGATACAACAGCAGTTGTTTTGGCGTCCCCATGCGAGTGGATGCTCCGGCGGCGAGAATGATTAAACCGACAACAGGCGCATTCATCCGGTACTCCGGTTGTGAATCGGTTGTTTGCGGTTTCTTAATAAACCACCCGAATGATCCGCGAGAACCGCATGAATTTCCGCCACAATTGAGAGGGCGATCGCTTCCGGCGTATCAGCGCCAATATCCAGTCCTACGGGGCCATGCAAGCGGTGAAGTTGGGCTTCTGTCAGATACATTCCCTCTTCTTTTAGCTCCAAAAGTAACTGTTCGGTTCTTCTTTTTGGGCCAAGAATGCCTAAATATTGCACGGGAGAAGGCAAGAGTGTTTTCAGGATTTCTAGGTCGTGCAGATAGTTGTGGGTCATCACGACAGCTACGGTGCGGTTATCAATTTCTACGGTTTCATTGACGATTTCTGGGCGAGATAAAATAACTTCATCGGCGCTGGGAAATCGGTCTGATTGTGCATTGGCAGGTCGGCTATCAATGACTCTCACGTACCATCCCAATTCTTTCGCCAAGCGTACAACCGGGATGGCATCGTCACCGGCTCCAAAAATGACCAGCGAGACAGGTGGCTGAATCGCTTCAAGAAAAACTTCAGCTTTCCCTCCCCGTAAGGCATACAGTTTTACCTGCGAGGAATTTTTATCAAGCACTTTACGGGCATCTTCGAGGATATCTGCACTCAAATCGGCATCTTCGAGGTTAGTGAAAATCGTGCCATCTTGATGCAGCATTAAATGGGTTCCGACTTGTGCCTTTATTTGACCTTCAATGTGAAATGTCGTTGCTAGAACGCCCACTTGCCGCTGATGCAGACACTCTGCCAGAAAGGTCATCGGACTGAACTCGTTTTCTGGAGTTAGGCGTTCAATCAGAACCTGTACCATTCCCTTACAACCGAGTCCCAGCCCCCAGACGATGTCATTGTCGGAGGTCGTATCGTAGTTCACCAACAGGGGTTTACCGGACACGATGACCTGTTGAGAGCGCTCAAAAACGTCATTCTCCAGACAGCCGCCGCTAATTGAGCCGATTCTCTCTCCTTCTAGATTTATCAGCATTCGAGCGCCCGGACGCCGGTAGGTAGACCCGCTGACTTTAACAATGGTGGCGATCGCTACTGTCTTGCCGCAATTTTTGGCTTTTGCAAATGCGGCAATAATCTCCTGTAATTCTTTCATATAGCGCTTTGCAGTTTGAGCCAATACGAACTGACCTCTCCCCAAACCCCTCTCCGCATCGGAGAGGGGCTTTGAATATGGCTCCCCTTCTCTCGTAGGGAAGGGGCTGGGGGGTTAGGTTCTAAGACAGATTACAGCAACTTATCTGGCGTAATCGGGAGGTCGCGGATGCGCTTCCCGGTGGCGTGATAGACAGCGTTTGCCACCGCCGCTGCGACGCCGGTGATGCCGATTTCGCCTGCGCCTTTAGCTCCAATTGGGTTAACGTGCGGGTCGATTTCTTCGACGAAGTATGACTCAATGGCGGGGATGTCTGCGTTGACAGGGACGTGGTACTCGCCCAGGTTGGCGTTGACGATGCGCCCTGTGCGGGGGTCTGTCACCGTTTCTTCTAAAAGTGCCATACCTAGCCCCATGACGATCCCGCCAATCATTTGCGATCGCGCTGTTTTGAGGTTGATTGCCCGTCCCACCCCAAAGGCTCCCACAAAGCGGGTTACGCGCACTTCGCCAAAGTCAGGATCGACGCGCACTTCGGCAAATTGAGCGCCGAAGGAGTGCATGGAATACTTCTGCTCGGCGCGGCTAAACTTGGCATCAAAGCTTTCTTCAACTTGCGGCAAATTTTGGCGCGTCAGCACCGCTTGGTAAGTTTCGCCCTGGTTGCGATCGCTCTTGCGAAACAGGCGTCCGCCCTCAATCGCAATGTCTGTTTCCGGGACGTTGTAAAGCGGGGAACGAGCATCTGTGCGGGCTAACTCCAGCACCTTCCTCCGGGCAGCTTGTGCCGCTTCATGCACGGCAGTTCCGACACTTCCCATCGTTGCCGAACCCCCCGATACCGGCGCACGGGGCAACTCGGTGTCTCCCAGTTCAAACCGCACTCGCTCAACCGGCAACCCCAGGGCGTCAGCGGCGACTTGCGCCATCACCGTCGCCGTACCCGTGCCCATCTCTTGGGAACCACTCTGCGCCAAGGCGGTGCCGTCTTGCAAAATGCGGACTCTAGCGCTAGCGGGAAAATGGTTCACGGGGTATGTGGCGCTTGCCATGCCCATCCCGACTAAATAACGACCGTCCCGCATTGAACCCGGTTCGGGAGTGCGCCGCGACCAGCCAAATTTTTCTGCACCGAGTTGGTAACATTCTTTGAGCGACTTGCTCGACCAAGGCAGGTTATTACTGGGATCTGTATCTGCGTGATTGCGGAGGCGCAACTCAATCGGGTCGAGTTTCAAGGCATAAGCGAGTTCGTCCATCGCCGATTCGAGGGCGTACATCCCCGGAGTTTCGCCAGGGGCACGCATAAATGTCGGCGTTCCCTTGTTGAGACGGACGAGACTTTGCTTTGCTTGCAAGTTGGGAGTGGCGTACATCATGTGGGTTCCCACGGTGTACGGTTCGACAAATTCCTCAAAGGTTGAAGTATGGGAGATGCCGCGATGGGCGATCGCAGTCAGGCGACCGTCGCGCGTTGCACCGAGTGCGATTTGTTGCTCAGTTTCCGCCCGGTGCCCGACGGTGGTAAACATCTGTTCACGAGTTAAAACTAATTTCACGGGACGACGAACCTGACGGGCAGCGATCGCGGCTAGCGTGACGTGGGGCCAAACTGAACCTTTGCAACCAAACGCGCCGCCGATAAATTGACACACGACGCGCACGTTCTCTTCAGGGATGCCCAGCGTTGTCGCCATCGCCTGACGCACTCCGAAGTTGTACTGCGTAGCGTCGTAAATGGTGAGGCGATCGCCCTCCCACACGGCAGTTGTCGCGTGCGTCTCCATCGGGTTGTGGTGTTCGGTGGGTGTCCGGTAAGTTTCTTCAATCCGCACTTCAGCATCGGCTAAGGCTTGCGTCGGATTGCCGCGGATCGTCTCTGGCGATCTACCAAACACGGACTTCGGCGCGTATGCCTGCGCCTTTTCCATCTCCATCACCGGCGTTTCTGCTTCGTAATCGACGCGGACAAGCGATGCGGCGTGGGTGGCGTTTTCTAGGGTGTCGGCAATGACAACGCCAATATGCTGTCCGACGTGATGTACAACCGCTTCTTGTAGCACTAGGCGGTTTTCAGCGGCAGCGCCACCCCCTAACAAGGTGGCAACCGGGAGGAGTTTCGGCGCGTTGAGGTGCGTTAAGATGGCCAATACACCGGGCGACTTCTCTGCCGCGCTGGTGTCGATGCTTTGAATCCGTCCGCGGGCGATCGCGCTGCCAATTGTGACAGCATAGGCGAGATTTTCGACGGGGATTTCCGCCGAGTAGCGGGCACCGCCGGTCACTTTCAGGCGTCCATCCACCCGATTGAGGGGTTTGCCCACTGCTGGTGTAGCCTTATCAGATTGACTCATACCGTGCCTCCTGCTGCCTTTGTGAGTGCCCGCGCGATCGCTCGTTTTGCCATTTCAACTTTGAATCGGTTGTATTTTTGGGGTTGGGCTTCGCGTATTGTTGCCTCTGCCGCTGCGGTAAAGGTTTGCTCGTTGGCTTTTGCCCCAACTAGAATGTTCTCCGCCGCTACTGCCCGCCACGGCTTATGTGCGACGCCCCCCATCGCGACTCGCGCCCCTTTGATGGTGCCGTTGTCGATATCGAGGGCGGCGGCGACGGAAACCAGGGCAAAAGCATAACTTGCGCGATCGCGTACTTTTAAATAGTGCGATCGCGCGGCAAAGGGTGAATCTGGCAAATCAACCGCAACGATCAGTTCGTCATGTTGAAGCACCGTATCGATTTGGGGCGTATCTTCCGGTAAGCGGTGAAAGTCACTGATGGGGATTTGTCGCTCTCCGTTCGGCCCCTCAACGCGCACCACGGCATCAAGGGCTGCCAGCGCCACGCACATATCCGAGGGATGCGTTGCAATGCACTGTTCGCTGGCACCGAAAATCGCGTGAATGCGGTTGTACCCTTCAATCGCCGAACAACCGGAACCGGGTTCGCGCTTGTTGCACGGCATCGTCGAATCGTTGAAGTAGTAGCAGCGCGTTCTTTGCATCAAGTTGCCGCCGATGGTTGCCATATTCCGCAGTTGCGGTGACGCGCCAGCGAGTAACGCTTGAGAAAGTAACGGATAGCGATCGCGCACCAACCGATTATTGGCGACGTCGCTATTGCGTGCCATCGCCCCGATGCGTAAGCCATTCGAGATTGCCGTCACGTCTGCCAAGGGTAGCCGGGTGATGTCTACCAGTTGGTCAGGCTGCGCCACTCCTCCTTTCATCAAGTCGATTAAATTAGTGCCGCCAGCGATGAAGTTCGCGGCCCGATCCCCGGCAACTGTCTGAATGGCTGCGCCTTTTTCAGTAGCACGCACATAACTAAAAGGTTTCATTAAAACTCCTGTGCATGGGTTTAAGTTGAATGGCACTGACTTAAGAGCCATGAGATAAATGTCCGGCTTCACCGCTCAAAACCATTTCAACCCGTTGAAATCCATATCCAGTTAGTCTTTAGCTAACTTTAGCGATTAGCCCGATTATTTCAGGGCGGAGCGGGTATGCAAATGATTGGTGAAGGAATTGCTCATGCTTCCCGACTACCCATTGCTAGTCTGCGTCTGATGAACTTCGCGCACAGCGGCAACAATGCCTGGATAAGCACCGCAGCGACAGAGATTGCCGCTCATGCACTCCCGAATTCCCTCATCGGATGTCGGGCACCCTTCTGCCAATAGACCCACCGCAGACACGATCTGACCGGGCGTACAATATCCGCACTGAAAGCCGTCATGCTTAATGAAAGCCGCCTGCATGGGATGCAGTTCATCTCCACGAGCTAAACCTTCAATTGTTGTAATTTCCGCGTCCTCATGCATCACTGCCAACGTCAGGCACGAGTTGATGCGTCGTCCATCGACCAACACAGTACACGCACCGCATTGTCCGCGATCGCAACCCTTCTTGGTGCCTGTCAGACCGATACGTTCTCGCAGTGCGTCCAGTAGCGTCACGCGCGGTTCTATTTGCAAAGTGTGCGATTTACCATTGATCCGCAGTGTCACGTCAATACTACCAGGCTCCAGGGTTTTCGCGACTGCGGTGGAAGTCTTAGGGCTTGTTTGCATAAAAATATTTTTTGTAAGGTTTGCATTCGCGATGCGGGATGCGATCGCATCCTTAGCAACGACCAAGGTACTTGCGATCGTTAGCATACCGAACCGTCGCCGTGTTATCCTCAGCCTCATTTTTGCGGTGTCAAAATAGGTCTAATAATAAAGATAGTGCGTTTTACATTTCTCGGCATGAAAACTGAAGTTTAATGAGACGCAAGGAAAGCAAATTTTTTGCTGATAGCTTTAATTTCGTTAAAACAGACTAAAAATTAGAAATATTCAGGTTTTTAGTCTATTTCAATAGATCTGATTGATTCACCCAGAATTCAAATTCTGGGCGGGTTATCGGATTGGTGCAAGATTGCAAGATATTGGTGCAAGATATCAGTTGCACTTGACTTTGTGAAACAAACACCCAAAAATCAGATGATTGTAACTGAAACACCGCGCTTAATTCTCCGACATCTCACCTTGGATGATGTAGATGACTTGGCAACCATTTTTGCAGATCCGGTCGTGATGAAGTTCTTCCCCAATACGCGGACATCCGAAGAAACTAAAGGTCACATCAAGTGGATATTTAGCTGTTACGAGAAATACGGCTTCGGTTTGTGGGCGACCATTCACAAAGCTGACAACCAATTTATTGGTCGGTGTGGATTAATACCGCAGCGAGTGGATGGGCAAGAAGAAGTCGAGATTGGTTATATGCTGGCTAAGGAATACTGGGGAAAGGGTTTGGCAACCGAAGCTGCGAGTGCAATTCGAGATTATGGTTTTGCTCTGGGTTGCCACCGTCTCATTTCCTTAATCGCTCCGGGAAACATCGCGTCTCAGAAGGTCGCAATGAAAGTCGGCTTAACTTACGAAAAAGACACAATTATTCAGGAAAAGGCTGTTCGCGTTTATGCAATCAATAGACCCACTTTTCCGTAGAATTAACTACAGCAGTTTTATTGGCTGAGCAACAGCGAGATAGAAAAGGGAGGGTCACAAATGCGGATTTTATTTGTGTGTACGGGCAATACCTGCCGTAGCCCGATGGCAGAAGCGCTATTCCGCCAAAAAGCGCAAGGAATGGAAGTGGAGGTGCGGTCGGCGGGCGTCGTGGCGTTTGAGGGAGATTCTGCATCCCCGCAGACCCAGCACGTCCTAAAAGAGTATGGTATCCATCATTACCATGAAGCGAAGCGACTGGATCGCCATCTGATCGATTGGGCGGATTTGGTGCTGACTATGACGGGCGGACAAAAGAAAGCGATCGCTGATGCCTTCTCTGCTGCTGCGGACAAAGTATATACCTTAAAAAAATACGTCGGCTATCCCGATCAATCTGAAATCGCCGATCCCTATGGTGGCGACTTGGCAACATATCGACAGTGTGCCGGAGAAATTGAGAAAAAGTTGGATCTGTTGTTAGAGAAGCTAGCGGCTACGCGCTAACCAAAATCATCTGATTTTTAATCGCAACGAAGGCTTTTCTCACTGGATGTCTAGTAATCGGTCAGGGTTAAGCGAAAGGATTCATTAATCGTAGAAACAAGGGTTTATCGCGTCTAGAACAAACCATCAAAATTGTCTTGAGAGTCTATTTAGACGCGAAAGAACGATGAGGATTACTCAGTTTTGACACAGTTGAGCATCCGCAGAGTGGCGGCGGCAGCATAGTTGCGGCGAGTCGGAGAGTTTGGCTCAAACTTGCTGCCGACTTCATTGACTGGGGAGGCGACATTGCAATAAGAAGACATTTGGCTAATCAGCGGGGCAGCCCAGTGTTTTTCGGTGTCTGAGAAGGTTTTCGCTAAGTTTTTGGTTGCTAATTCTGGACTAAGTCCACGCATATTTTTGCCAAATTCCGCAGCACGTCGCAGCACTGCCATCAATTCAGCTCTCGTGACGGGCTGAGTGGGTTTAAAGGTGCCGTCTTGGTAGCCACTGACAATTTTGTTATCCCGCGCCCATTGAATTTTAGCGGCACTCCAGCGCGAGGCATCAACATCAGGATAGGGTCGGGATGCAGCTTGAGTCGGGATCGTGACATTGGCTCCCGGTAGCTTGGTTAAAGATTCCAACACCATAGACACCAGTTGCTCTCTGGTTAAGGCGACTTGAGGGCGGAAGGTGTTGTCTTCTTTGAAGCCAGCGACGAAGCCAAGAGCAACGGCTTGTTCAATTTCTTTCGCGTAGACATCTGAGGCGATATCTCCGAAGCTGGAGCTTCCGGGTGGGGTTGCGATGTCGCCAGGATCGATTCCCGGCGCGGCTTGGTCGCTGGCAAGATAGACGTGACCGAGGGTTTTACCGTTGTAGGTTCTTTTGGCGAACCGCCACGCCGGATCGAGATTGATTTTCATAAAACCATTGCTGAGTCCGTTGGTTCTGCCAATTTCAATGGTTGGGACAGTGCGATCGCTAAAGTTCGTGCCGACGAGGACGAGTTCGCCGTCGCGCTTTACTAAGTTGAAGCTGTACTTCAGTCCCAAATCCGTCCCCGCCATGCGGATAGAATACCCGTTGCTGTCGGTACTGCGTCCGCAAATTCCGGTGAAGTCAAAGTTAAGTAGCAGCGGATCGATTGCCACCGGGCGATCGCCACTTTCACTCCAACACGCCCGTTTATCTGATATCTGTTCTAGGACTAGCAGTTGATAACTATTCGTGCCGTATGGGGCAGCTACGGCGATAAATTTACCTTGTTCAACTTCTTTTTGAGTAAAAATAGCTGCGGAGCTGGGGTTGACGGCATTGAGGGTGGAGAGGACGACGGTGGCTAGGGCAGCAATTGACCGTCCAAATAGACGCTTGGAGGAGGTTGAAGGCGAAGACATGGTGAGGAGGTTATGGAGCTGGGTAGATTTCTTTTCTTTAGTTATGTGATATTATTCCTTACCCAAAAGTTCCCCCCTCATACCGCCCAAATCAATAGAGGCAAAGCCCTAGATGCCTTGTACTTCCGGTGCGGCTGAAACTTGGTAGACCAAGGATGCTTGGAGTTGAGAGTAAGGTTCTAGGGTAAAATTCCAGCTGCAAAAGCCGTTTTCATCCGGTTGCACGCAATTTGTGGTTTGATCGGAAATCACCTCTACTTTCACTTGCTCTAGCTCCGAAATTGGCAACCGTTCGGTACTTTTAATCGCTCTCGGTTCTGAGCCAATATTGGAAAGGAACAATGTTGTTGTCGTTGTGACAATGTTCCATTTAGTTAGATGATCCTGTTTTCTTTTTTGGGTTTGGGTGCGCTGTACGCGCATTGCATTATCCGATCCCCATCCCAAAGCAAATTTCTCTCCAGGCGAGATAAATAGAACTGAAGTGCGACCGATAAAGCCAGAAGTCCGCACTAAATCCACGGGTCCCGCTAGAATCGGGAATCTAGAAGTGTTTGTCTGTTCGCTCTTGAGGATGACTTGACAAGACAACTCTGGCATCAAGACATACTCTACAGAGGCGGGAGAGTCGAAGGAGAAGATAGCAACGCGGTAAGGGCGACCATCTGAGGGAATCGTTGCTTTCGTTTGGCTGCGTAGGTTGCGAACTTCGCCGCCGTCATCAACGCCGGGTAAATCAATGGTAGTGGGGGCAGTGCCAGTTCCGAGTCCGGTTGTCTGAACTTGTTGATCTCTCGCTTGAATAACGATTTGCTGAGATTTTTCTTGAACATTTAAAGGATCATCTGTCAACAGGGGTGGTTCAGTGCCCAAGGATGCACGGGCGGTGGAAAAGACTAAATCTACGTCTTTCCAATCTTCTCCAGTGCGTTGCCAGACGCAGCCATCGCAGCGGAAAGAGAGACTCGGTTTTTCGTCGAGGAGAAGGCGTGCTTGGTGCCAGGGTCTCCACATGGCACCGGGAACCACATAGTCAAAAGCGATCGCATACTCTCCTGCTTGGGGAATCATTAAGTCGGCTTCGATGTTGGCAACATAGACCATATCGGGACGAGATAAGGCTTTTGCTTTGGCAATTAAGTCGTGAATTTGCTGATGTAGTTGTTCTTGAGTGTGATAGCTGCTTAAGATTTCCGATCGGAAATCTCGTAATTGTTTAAATAAAGTAGAAATTTGCTCTCGCCAGGATTTGGGGTCGATTTGCCCCCAAATTGCATCCACGGGGAGTTCCTGCAAACCTTTAGCAAGAATGGTGTTTACTCGCTCGAAGCACGATTCGAGGTGCTGGCGGTCTTCGCTGATATTGTTGAAGGAGTTAAGTAGCGATCGCAGTTCTGCTTGTAAAGATGCGAAATTCCCCGTCTCTACATTGTCTAGTCGATCTGTTTCCTTAACCAACATCTGGCGGCGAACACGCACATCGTCAATTCGAGCCTCTGGATATTCTTCACAAAACTCTGCCCGGAGAGATTTATCGGAGAGGACTGGCGCAACTTGTTGGACTTGGATTCTCCACAGTCCTTGGGTCAAATTAATTTTGCCAATTCGTTGCACCTGTGCCCTATCTTCTAAGAGTGTCACTACACAAACAGGTGCATCGAGGGTTAATTCTTGAATGACTTCTGGCGACCTTTGGATTGCTTGCATGATTTAGAACTTCCTGATATTAAATCCATTTAAATCGCCATCATTTGGAATGTCACTCTAATTAAATGGAACATAGGGGAGTCTGTGTTCCATTTAAATTGTCATCATTTGGCACCTCATCCCTAACCCATTAACGGAGAAGGGTCAGGAGCGGGAGCATCCTGACGGTGCGGCAGTGCAGGTGTGTTTGTAGTATTAAATATTATGAAACTCAACAAACAAGCATACAAAAATGCCCCAAACCACAAACGGCATTACGCCCAGTCCGTAGCGTAAAGTTGCCAGCCTGATTTGCACAGAGAACATTCCAGCGGAGACGAGGCGAGGTTAAAGAAATGTTGGCGTTGCTGAATGGGGGTATGAATCAAGCTGGAACAGGCACATCCCAAAACTTCAGGTAGTGAAGTAACAAGCGAATTGAGTGTCTCAGCATTTCCTCGCTCTTGG